>NZ_WIWH01000034.1:0-65416 GCF_009600035.1 Pseudomonas sp. FSL R10-2964
TCGCTGGTTGCTCATGGCACCTCCTAATGGGCCTCATTTTAAGGCTTGGAGGTGTCTACGAAACTAGGGGCGATTCAGTGCATAACCGCTATGAGGGTGGCGGGACCGCTTGCAAGCCCTTCAAGAGCAACTCACCCTACGGCGTCTCACACTTATCCGAGTCAACCCATAAGGAAGAACGCAATGTTCACGAGGAGCCTATTGCTGAGTTTTTGCGCTGTGTTACTGGTTGGCTGCACGGGAAGGGGATTTCAACCGCCGGCTCCTGATTACACAAAATGGTACAAGGAGGGCGTATCGCAGACCGGGATCATTGCTGCGATGCGTGCGTGCGGATA
Organism: Pseudomonas sp. FSL R10-2964; assembly: GCF_009600035.1. Classification (NCBI taxonomy): domain Bacteria; kingdom Pseudomonadati; phylum Pseudomonadota; class Gammaproteobacteria; order Pseudomonadales; family Pseudomonadaceae; genus Pseudomonas; species Pseudomonas sp. FSL R10-2964. Next base: position 339 of record NZ_WIWH01000034.1, read on the forward strand.
TACCAATGTTGATGGCGCGGGAGACAGGTCGCCAATCGATGTGAGGTTACTGAACTTCTATTGCATGAAAGACGCAGGCTACAAACGCAAAGATAACTTGGACATGTGCAAGCTCGGTCGTATTGGCGAATCGCCGGTGTGCGACGGCCGCCGTTAATCCATCACCAAAAGGACACAGGGAATGAACAATCTACGCAACGGACTGTATGGCACAGCATTGGTGTTGGCTGCAGTGTGCCAAGACCATGACCTTTGTGCCTCGGCCTGGCGTGGACTACATGGTGCAGGCCACCATGTCGGCGGACTGTTCGTTCCAGCTGGATGAATTGGAGGCGGGCGGCAAGCAGTGGGCGATGGTCCAACCGCAGCCAGCAGGGAAGGTGTCGATGTGCAACGCGATTGATAACTTCTAGCCGGAAATCTGCGCGGGTTGAATGCTGCGCGTAAAGTTCTTCAAAACACACGCCAACACCATAGGGGGAGATGGGCAAACAGTTATTGCTGACATCTGCGCTGCTAAGCGCTCTCGATACCATGCCGGCATTCCTTGTCCGGGACATGGTATCGATGTAGCTCTCTCACATACGTACGATGGGCGCCATTAAAAACGCCATTGATGACGTAGTAAAGATCACTATCAATTCTTATTTTTTACAATAAAATCAGATAGTTGAAAACAAACCTCACTCCCACTCAATCGTTGCCGGCGGCTTGCTCGACACGTCATAAGTTACGCGGGAGATGCCTTCGATTTCGTTGATGATCCGGCCGCTGACGGTTTCCAGCAGTTCGTAAGGCAGATGAGCCCAACGCGCGGTCATGAAGTCGATGGTTTCTACGGCACGCAGGGCAACTACCCAGGCGTAACGACGGCCATCGCCTACAACACCAACCGATTTAACCGGCTGGAACACTACAAATGCCTGGCTCACTTTGTGGTACCAGTCAGCCTTGCGCAGCTCTTCGATAAAGATGTGGTCAGCACGACGCAGGATGTCGGCGTATTCCTTTTTCACTTCACCCAGGATGCGCACGCCCAGACCCGGGCCCGGGAACGGGTGACGGTAGACCATGTCGTACGGCAGGCCCAGTTCCAGACCCAGACGACGGACTTCGTCCTTGAACAGCTCACGCAGCGGTTCAACCAGCTTGAGGTTCATTTCGTCCGGCAGGCCGCCCACGTTGTGGTGCGACTTGATGACGTGAGCCTTGCCGCTCTTGGCGCCAGCCGACTCGATCACGTCCGGGTAGATGGTGCCCTGGGCCAGGTACTTGATGTTTTCCAGCTTGCAGGATTCGGCATCGAACACGTCGATAAAGGTACGGCCGATGATCTTGCGCTTTTTCTCCGGGTCGCTTTCGCCAGCCAGGTTGTTCAGGAACTGGTCGGCAGCGTTGGCGCGGATCACCTTGACGCCCATGTTCTCGGCGAACATGGCCATCACTTGCTCACCTTCGTGCAGGCGCAGCAGGCCGTTGTCCACGAATACGCAGGTCAACTGGTCGCCGATGGCCTTGTGCAGCAAAGCTGCTACTACCGAGGAGTCAACGCCGCCGGACAAGCCCAGCAATACGTTGTCGGTACCAACCTGGGCACGGATGTTGGCAATCGCGTCTTCGGCGATTTTCGACGGCGTCCACAGGGCTTCGCAGCCGCAGATGTCGAGGATAAAGCGCGACAGGATGCGGCCACCCTGTTTGGTGTGGGTCACTTCCGGATGGAACTGCACGCCGTAGTAGCCGCGCTCGTCGCTGAACATGCCGGCAATCGGGCAGCTTGGAGTGCTGGCCAGAATGTGGAAGTCGGACGGCATTTTGGTGACCTTGTCACCGTGGCTCATCCACACGTCCAGACCGAACAGGCCGTCGGCATCGATATGGTCTTCGATGCCGTCCAGCAGGCGGCTTTTGCCAACCACGTCGACGCGGGCATAACCGAACTCGCGCAGCTCGGAACCTTCAACCTTGCCGCCCAGTTGCTCGGCCATGGTCTGCATGCCGTAGCAGATACCGAAAACCGGTACGCCCAGGTCAAATACAGCTTGTGGGGCGCGCGGGCTGCCGGCTTCGTGTACCGACTCCGGGCCACCGGCCAGGATGATGCCTTTAGGGGCGAATTCGCGGATCGCTGCGTCGTCCATGTCGAACGGGTGCAGTTCGCAGTAAACGCCGATTTCGCGCACGCGGCGGGCGATCAGCTGGGTGTACTGGGAACCGAAGTCCAGGATCAGGATGCGGTGAGCGTGAATGTCGAGGGCCATGACAAAATCTCGATTAATTTCAGAAACGACACGGGGCTGAATCAAACAGCCCCGGTGACTTAATTCGTATCGCACCCGGGTGTGAACCCGGGTGCGACCACTATCAACCTACGCGATAGTTGGGTGCTTCCTTGGTGATCTGCACGTCGTGGACGTGGGATTCAGCCATGCCAGCGCCGGTGATACGCACGAACTCGGGCTTGGTACGCATTTGTTCGATGTCGGCACAGCCGGTGTAACCCATCGAAGAACGCAGACCGCCCATCAGTTGGTGAATAATCGCCGTCAGCGAGCCTTTGTACGCCACGCGACCTTCAATACCTTCCGGCACCAGCTTCTCGGCACCCGCGGAGGAGTCCTGGAAGTAACGGTCAGAGGAGCCCTGGGATTGCGACATCGCACCCAGCGAACCCATGCCGCGGTAAGCCTTGTACGAACGGCCCTGGTACAGCTCGATTTCGCCCGGTGCTTCTTCAGTACCGGCAAACATCGAACCCATCATCACGCAGGAAGCACCGGCAACGATGGCCTTGGACAGGTCACCCGAAAAACGGATGCCGCCGTCGGCGATCAGAGGTACGCCAGTGCCTTCAAGGGCAGCGGCCACATTGGCAATCGCGCTGATTTGCGGAACGCCAACACCGGCAACGATACGGGTGGTGCAGATCGAGCCCGGGCCGATACCGACTTTAACTGCGTCAGCGCCGGCTTCAGCCAGGGCCAGGGCAGCAGCGCCAGTGGCGATGTTGCCGCCAATGACCTGAACTTCAGGGAAGTTCTGCTTGACCCAGCGAACGCGGTCGATCACGCCTTTGGAGTGACCATGAGCGGTGTCGACTACCACCACGTCAACGCCGGCAGCCACGAGGGCGGCCACGCGATCAGCGGTGTCCTTGCCGGTACCGACCGCAGCGCCTACGCGCAGACGACCCTGGTCGTCCTTGCTGGCCAACGGGTAAGCCTTGGCTTTTTCGATGTCGTTAACGGTCATCATGCCCTTGAGGGCAAAGTTGTCGTCGACGATCAGCACGCGCTCGATACGGTGCTTGTGCAACAGCTCGCGGGCTTCTTCCTTGTCGGCGCCTTCCTTGACCGTAACCAGACGCTCTTTAGGCGTCATCACGTCACGAACGGTAGCTTCCAGACGGTTTTCAAAGCGTACGTCACGGGATGTCACGATGCCGACCAGGTCGCCATTGTGCAGTACCGGAACGCCGGAGATATTGTGCTGGCGGGTCAGCTCAAGCAGCTCACGTACCGTGGCATCAGCCTCGATAGTGATCGGCTCTTTAACCACGCCGGCTTCGAAACGCTTGACCTTGCGAACTTCGTGAGCTTGCTGCTCGATGGTCATGTTCTTGTGGATGATACCGATACCGCCTTCCTGAGCCATGGCGATTGCCAGACGGGCTTCAGTTACGGTGTCCATTGCAGCGGAAACCAGCGGAATATTCAGTTCAATGCCACGGGTCAAACGAGTCTTTAAATTGACTTCGTTCGGGAGAACCTCGGAATAACCGGGGACGAGAAGGATGTCATCGAATGTGAGTGCTTCTTGGCTGATACGCAGCATCGCTGGGGCTCCCGAGCGGGAAAATGGAAGCGCGCCATTGTACTCAAAACCCCTGGATCTCTCAACGGAAACCTTTAGAGAGTTTTGCGCTAAGGGCCAATGATTAGCTGACTTTGAAGGCAGAAATTGAACCGTAGCAGCTGCCGAAGGCTGCGTCCGGCGGTGTAGCCGTCGTAAATCCATAGCACGCGTTTTTTCAGCTGAACCGCGTGCCCCGGACTTACGATCGCTTCGCAATCGAACGCAGCCTCGTTCCTTCGGCAGCTGCTACGGAATTTTCACCTCAGAGTTCGACTTTCACCCACGCCACCGGCTGGTCGAGCCAGTCGGCGAACTCGTCGAGAAAGCTTTGCTTGAATCCAGCCTCGGCCCAGTTATTGAAAATAAACCCAAGGTTGGAAAACGCACACGGCTGTAAAAACAGAAAACCGTTGATGTCGTCTTCGTGGGCGCACAGCGGACAGATGAAGTTGTCGGTACGCCCCGGCATCCAGTCTTCGAGGCTTTCAAACAGTGCCTCGCCCACTTCCTTGCGGCACTCGGCGCAACCGGCTTCTTCAAGAAAACCTTTGGCCGGTGTGTAGATGCAGCGCTTGGTGATGATCTCCAGGCCATTGACCGGCTGCCCGAAAGGCAGCGCCTCGGGGTACAGCACCACTTCACGGGCACCGGGGGCGATGGCGTAGGCCATGCCATTGCCAGTACGGCCGCAGGTGGTGAGCTCTTCTTCGATGATGTTCTTGCGCACCAGCCAGCGCACGATGGCCAGGGCACGCGGCTCATGCACCGGCAAGGTGGAGATTTTTGGAACGATGATGCTTTGCGAGTTCATGGGGTACGGCACATATGGATAAGAGCGACTACAGGGTTCAGCCACGCAGTTTAACTCAGGTAACGCGCAATCAGCGCAATGCCGCTGGCCAGCACCAGCCACGTTACCAGCCGCACAAACGCCTCGCGGGACAATTTGCGCGTCAGCCGGCGGCCAACCCACAGTCCCATTGCCATCGCCGGCAACAGGCAGGCGCCAAGCAACAACAGCTCGCCATCGGCATACACACCGGCAAGCACGAACAACGTAAGACGCACCACGGTGCTGCAACTGATCAACGCACTCTGGGTGGCGCGGGCAGCGTCTTTGGGCAAGCGGGCATTCAGATAAAGCGCATACAAAAAACCGCCACTGCCAAACAGCGCACCAAACAACCCGCCGGTGATACCCGTGGGGATGGCCCAACCGGCAGCGAGCCGTGCCGGCTTCACCTTCACCGCCAAACTGTACAAGGCGTAAGCGGTGATAAAAACCCCCATCAACAGCAACAACAGGTCGGATTTAAGGTTCAGCAAAAACACCACGCCCACCACACAGCCGATCGCCATGCACGGCAGCAAGCGCAGCAACTCGGATCGCACCACATCCCGGCGCGACGGCAGCCAGTTACCAAAGGCCGCCACAAAATCCAGCAGCACCAGCAGCGGGATGATTTTCGACAGCGGCAGGCACAGAATCAGGATCGGCCCGGCCACCAGCGCCGTGCCGAACCCGGCCACACCAAAGACGATATAGGCCAGGGCAATGGCCAGCTCCAGCAGCACCCACTCACCACCACTAAACGGCAAATCCATTGCTCTGCTTCCTTGTTTTTAGTGCGCAGACTTCTATCAGACAGGTGCAGTGATAACAATCCGCCCTTATGATGACCCGCATGATTAAAGACCCCTTTGCAAGACTCAATCTCGACCGGGAAGTCCTGACCGTCAGCCAGCTCAATGGCCGGGCGCGGGTGCTGCTCGAAGACGTGTTCAGCAATATCTGGGTAGAAGGCGAAATCTCCAACCTCGCCCGCCCGGCCTCTGGCCACGTATATTTCACCCTCAAGGACAGCGGCGCCCAGGTGCGTTGTGCGCTGTTTCGCAATAACGCTGCGCGGGTTCGTCAGGCGCTCAAGGATGGCCTGGCGGTCAAGGTGCGCGGCAAGGTCTCGCTGTTTGAAGGCCGTGGCGATTACCAGTTGATCCTCGACACTGTAGAACCCGCCGGCGACGGCGCACTGCGCCTGGCCTTCGATGCACTCAAGGAAAAGCTCGGCGCCGAAGGCCTGTTCAGCCCCGAACGCAAGGTCGCCCTGCCCGCTCACCCGCAGCGCATCGGTATTGTCAGCTCGCCCACCGGCGCGGTGATTCGCGACATCATCAGCGTGTTCCGCCGCCGTGCGCCACAAGTCGAACTGACCCTGATCCCCACCGCCGTTCAAGGCCGCGAAGCCACGGCGCAAATCGTCCGTGCCCTCAAGCTGGCCGATGCACGGGGCTTTGACGCACTGATCCTGGCCCGCGGCGGCGGCTCGCTGGAAGACCTGTGGTGTTTCAACGAAGAAGCCGTGGCTCGCGCCATCGATGCCTGCGTTACCCCTGTCGTCAGTGCCGTGGGTCACGAAACCGATGTCTCGATCGCCGACTTCGTGGCAGACGTGCGCGCGCCCACGCCTTCGGCCGCGGCCGAGCTGCTGGCACCGGACTCAAGCGACCTGCAACGGCGCATCGACAGCCTGCATCGGCGCCTGGTGATGCGCATTCGTGATCGCCTGATGCGCGACCGCTTGCGCCTCGACGGCCTGGCGCGACGCCTGCGTCACCCCGGCGAACGTCTGCGTCAGCAAGCCCAACGCCTGGATGACCTGGACATGCGCATGCGCCGGGCTTTCGAGCGCAGCCTGAATACTCGCCGCGAACGCCTGATCCGCCTCGAAACCCGTCTGGCCGCACAACATCCGGGGCGTCAGCTGGCCATGTTGCGCCAGCGTCTGGACAGCCTGGCCGAGCGCTTGCCCCGGGCCATGCGCGAAGGCCTCAAGGCGCGCCGCATGCAGCTGCAAAACCAGATGCAAACCCTGCATGTGGTCAGCCCGCTGGCGACCCTGGGCCGTGGCTACAGCATCCTGCTCGATGAAAAGGGCAATGCCGTTCGCCGGGCCGCGCAAACGCAAAACGGTCAGCGCTTGACCGCCAGGCTGGGCGAAGGCGAACTGCAAGTGCGCGTTGAGGACAATCACCTCACGCCTGTCACCCTTTCTTTACTGGATTAACCAATGCCACGTTTTTTCTCTGCCGTGCTGTTGCTGTGCCTGACTTTCAATGCTCAGGCGGCTGACAGCTATATCACCCGCCTGCTGAACAAACCGGTGCCCGGAGGGGTGGCCGTGATTGAACTGGGCAGCGGCGCCCAGGCGCCCAAGGCCAGCTATGACGGCAAGCCGGTCATGGTGATCAAGGAACAGGACACCTGGCGGGCGATTGTCGGCATCCCGTTAACGGTCAAACCCGGTAGCCAGCAGATCACCTCCGGCGGGCGCAACCTGAGCTTTGCGGTGGGCAGCAAAAAATACCCCGAGCAACACATCACCTTGAAAAACAAGCGTCAGGTCAATCCCGACCCGGCCGATATCAAGCGCATCGACAACGAGCTGGCGATCCAGATCAAGGCCTACCGCACCTTCAGCCCCAACACGCCGAGCAACCTGTTGCTGGACAAACCGGTCAATGGCCCGCTGTCGAGCAAGTTCGGCGTGCGCCGCTTCTTCAATGGCGAAGAGCGCAACCCTCACGCCGGGCTCGACTTCGCCGTACCTGCTGGTACACCGATCAAAACCCCGGCAGCGGGCAAGGTAATCCTGATCGGCAATTACTTCTTCAATGGCAATACGGTGTTTGTGGATCACGGCCAGGGCTTTATCAGCATGTTCTGCCATATGTCGAAAATCGACACCCGCGTGGGCCAGCAACTGGCCCGTGGCGATGTGGTGGGCAAGGTTGGCGCGACAGGTCGGGCCACGGGCCCGCATATGCACTGGAACGTCAGCCTCAATGATGCGCGGGTTGATCCGGCGATTTTCATTGGTGCCTTCACTCCCTGAGAAGCGCTCAAAAAGGGAAAATGCCTCGTGGCACGCGAGGCAAGCCCTCCCTTTAAATCACGCAATATCGAGCAAGACATTTATCAATACGCGCTATAAAAACGCGCATCTCTCGTCTTATTGAGCATTTATCTCAATATTTTTTATAGGCTTGCCATCTTTCCCGCCAATGGTTAGGGTTGAGCCTATGAACACACCTCACGTCCTCATTCTGCTTCGCCAACATCGCAGCCTTTGCCTCGTCAGTGCACGACTGCAAAGCTAGTTGCGGTGCCTCGCCTTCTGCTTTGTTTTTTTCCGGCTCGCCGCGTCTGAATCGCAGGCCTGCATATTAAGGATAGCCTGATGACCATGCTCAAGAATCCATCTTCCAAGTACCGCGCCTTCCCGGTCATTGACTTGCCCGACCGTACCTGGCCGTCGAAAACCATCACCCAGGCGCCGATCTGGTGCAGTTCCGATTTACGCGACGGCAACCAGTCGCTGATCGAGCCGATGGATGCGGTAAAGAAGCTGCGATTCTGGAAAACCCTGGTCAGCGTAGGCGTTAAAGAAATCGAGGCATCGTTCCCGGCGGCATCGCAAACCGACTTTGACTTTGTCCGCACCCTGATCGAAGACGGCCATATACCGGACGACACCACTATCCAGGTGCTGACCCAGGGCCGCGAAGACTTGATCGCCCGCACCTTCGAATCGCTGCGCGGCGCGAAAAAGGCCATCGTCCACCTGTACAACGCCACTTGCCCTGCTTTCCGCCGCATCGTGTTCAACCAGGACAAGGACGGCATCAAGGAAATTGCGGTCAGCGCGGCGAAGCTGTTCGTCAAATACGCCGCTCAGCAGCCCGAAACCCACTGGACGTTCGAATACTCGCCAGAGACCTTCAGTGCCACCGAACTGGAGTTCGCCAAGGAAGTGTGTGACGCGGTAATCGAAGTGTGGAACCCGACGCCTGAGCACAAGATGATCCTCAACTTGCCTGCCACCGTTGAGTGCGCGACGCCGAATATCTACGCCGACCAGATCGAGTGGTTCGGCCGCAATATCAATCGCCGTGACAGCGTGCTGATCAGCCTGCACACCCACAATGACCGTGGCACCGGTGTAGCCGCCACCGAGCTGGGCCTGATGGCTGGCGCCGATCGTGTCGAAGGCTGCCTGTTCGGTAACGGCGAACGGACCGGTAACGTCGACCTGGTGACCGTGGCCCTGAACATGTACACCCAGGGCCTGGATCCGCAGCTGGACTTCTCCGATATCGATGGCGTGCGCAAGGTTGTCGAAGAGTGCAACCAGATCCCGGTGCACCCGCGTCACCCGTATGTGGGCGACCTGGTGCACACCGCGTTCTCGGGTTCGCACCAGGACGCCATCCGCAAAGGCTTCGCCCAGCAGAAACCGGACGCCCTGTGGGAAGTGCCGTACTTGCCGATCGACCCGGCGGATATCGGTCGCAGCTACGAAGCCGTGATTCGGGTTAACAGCCAGTCGGGCAAAGGCGGGATCGCTTACCTGCTGGAACAGGAATATGGCATCAGCCTGCCACGTCGGATGCAGATCGAATTCAGCCAGGTGGTACAACGCGAAACTGACCGTCTGGGCCTGGAAATGACTGCTCAGCAGATTCACAGCTTGCTGCGCACCGAGTACTTGCAGGCCAACACTCCTTACGCGCTGGTCAGCCATCGCTTGCAGGAAGAGAACGGTCACAGTGCGGTCGAAGTCGAAGTCTCGGCCAAAGGTGACGGCGAGACCAATCTGCGCTGGAGCGGCAAAGGCAACGGCGCGCTGGAAGCACTGGTAGCCGGCCTGCCGGTCAATGCCGAAATAATGGACTACAACGAGCATGCGATTGGTGCTGGCACCAACGCCAAGGCTGCGGCTTATATAGAGTTGCGGGTCAATGGCGGCCGAGCCGTGCATGGCGTGGGCATTGATGAAAACATCACCACGGCAAGCTTCAAGGCATTGTTCAGCGCTCTGAACCGTTCCCTGAGCGAAGCCGAGGCGAAAGCCGCGTAAACGTTGGCCTGAAACGCAAAAGCCCCCAAGGTGAGAACCCTGGGGGCTTTTTATTGCATCATGACCGGCAATCACCAGCCCCTGTGGAAGCGGGCTTGCTCGCGATTCAGGCGGCGCGATTTGGCAGGCAGACCGCGGTGATGCCATCGCGGGCAAGCCACGCTCCCACAGGTTTACGTCGTACACACAAGCTGATAACTGCTTCTACAAATCAGCGCAGATCAAAACTGTCCGCATCCAGGTTGGCCGGGAAGCGCTCGCGGTAAGCACCCAATTCGCCCGCATTCAGGCTCATGGTAAATACGCCATCCGCCTCCCCTGCACTGAGCAGCGACTCGCCCTGAAAATCGAGGATATGACTGTCCCCGGTATACACCAGACCTTTGCCGTCCGTGCCCACCCGGTTCACCGCCGCGACATAACACAGGTTTTCGATGGCCCGCGCCGGCAGCAAGCGGTTCCAGTGCAACCGCCGCGCACCCGGCCAGTTGGCGGTGTACAGCAACAGGTCGGTGTCATGGGGGTCGCAGCTCCACACCGGGAAGCGCAGGTCATAGCAAATCAGCGGGCGAACACGCCAGCCCTTGACCTCAAACTGGACCTGACGCTCACCCGGAGTGAAATGCTCATGCTCACCGGCCATTCGGAACAAGTGGCGTTTGTCATAATGCAGCACTTCGCCATCCGGACGCGCCCACAACAGGCGGTTGCGGTGGCTGCCATCCGCCGCGAGCACAATCACGCTGCCCGTCACCACGGCATTGAGCCTTTGTGCCTGCTTGCGCAGCCACTCGGTGGTCGGGCCGCTTTCGGGCTCAGCAAGGGTACTGGACTCCATGCTGAAGCCGGTGGTGAACATCTCAGGCAAGACCACCAGGTCAGCGCCAACAGCCTGCTCAAGCAACTCTTCGAAATGATCGAAGTTGGCCTGACGGTCATGCCAGGCCAGCGTGGTTTGCACCAGCGCTACGTTTAAATCGGGTAATCCCTTTAGATCACGCATAGTTTCTCTGCTGCTTCACGCAGCGTCTCCTCGCGTTTGGCAAAACACAGTCGAACCAGCCGTTGCCCTGCGGGCGGGGCCTGGTAGAACACCGACACCGGAATGGTGGCTACACCATGCTCACGGGTCAGCCACACCGCCATGTCGACATCATTGAGGTCCGGACGAATTTGGGAGTAATCCACCAACTGGAAATACGTCCCTGCCACCGGTTTGAAAGTAAAACGCGATGGGCTCAGCAAATCACAAAACAGGTCTCGTTTGGCCTGATAAAACCCGGGCAACTCTTCAACGTGCTCGGGGTGGGCACTCATAAAGTCAGCCAATGCATATTGCAGGGGAGTGACCCCACAAAAACTGACGTACTGGTGAACCTTGCGCAATTCGGCGGTCAGAGCCGGCGGTGCCACGACATAACCGGTTTTCCAGCCCGTAACGTGATACGTCTTGCCGAAAGAGCTGACCACGAATGCACGATCGTACAGTTCAGGATGGGACAAAACACTGACATGGGGCACGCCATCGAACACCAGGTGTTCGTACACCTCATCGCTGATGAGGTAGATATCCCGATCAGCAATCAGGCGGGCCAACTGGTCAAGCTCGGCACGGCTGATCAAGGCACCACTGGGGTTGTGCGGGCTGTTGAGAATGATCATGCGCGTGCGCGGGCTCAGCGCATCTTCAAGCTTTTGCCAGTCTATCGAAAAGTCATCCAGCCCCAACTGCACATGCACACAACGGCCACCCGCCAGTTCGACCGAAGGCTCGTAGCTGTCGTAGCACGGATCAAACACAATGACTTCATCGCCAGCATGAATCACGGCCTGAATGGCGCAGAAAATAGCCTGGGTAGCGCCAGGGGTGATGGTCACTTCAGTGTCAGCATCCACCTGTGCGCCATAGCTACGGGCGATCTTGGCCGCCACTTGCTGACGCAACGCAGGCAGGCCGGTCATTGGGGAGTACTGGTTATGGCCACTGGCAATGTGCTGGCCAACTGCATCACGCAACGCCTGCGGGCCATCGAAGTCAGGGAACCCCTGAGACAGGTTGAGTGCGCCGGTTTCTGCCGCGAGCTGCGACATGCGCGTGAAGATGGTGGTGCCGACGTTCGGCAACTTGCTGGTGATCATGGCCGTTCCCTGTTGAGTTCCCGGCACTGACTGCGGCACAGGACCCACCGAGGATAGCCCAAACGCCTGACACGAAAAAGGGTCCTTTCGGACCCTTTCTCATTACGCTTTGAGCTTGCGCGGTTAGCGCTTGTCTTTGCGATTTTTCTCGGCTTTCTTGTGGTGCGACATCATGCGACGTTTCTTGTTGACCTGACGGTCGGTCAGCGAGTTCTTGTTGCCTTCGTACGGGTTCTCGCCACCTTTGAACTCGATGCGGATCGGCGTACCGACCAGCTTCAAGACGCGACGGTAGGTGTTTTCGAGATAACGGACGTAAGACTTCGGCACCTTCTCAACCTGGTTACCGTGAATCACGATAATCGGCGGGTTGGCACCACCCAAGTGGGCATAACGCAGCTTGATCCGGCGGCTGTTGACCATCGGTGGCGCGTGCTCGCTAACCGCATCTTCCAGAATCTGGGTCAGGCGGTTGGTCGGCCAGCGGGTAACCGCCGACTTGAAGGAGTTTTGCACCGACTGGTACAGGTTACCCACGCCAGTGCCGTGCAGCGCCGAGATAAAGTGGATATCGGCGAAGTCGACGAAGAACAGGCGACGGGTCAACTCGACCTTGACGAACTCGCGCTCGCTAGGAGTCATGCCGTCCCACTTGTTGATCGCGATAACCAGAGCCCGACCGGCCTCCAGGGCAAAGCCCAACAGGTTGAGGTCGTGGTCAACCACGCCTTCACGGGCGTCCATCACAAAGATCACCACGTTGGCGTCTTTGATCGCTTGCAGGGTTTTGACCACGGAGAATTTTTCAACTTCTTCGTGGATCTTGCCGCGCTTGCGCACACCGGCGGTGTCGATCAGCGTGTACTTCTCGTCGTTACGCTCGAACGGGATGTAGATACTGTCGCGAGTGGTACCCGGTTGGTCATAGACGATTACCCGGTCTTCACCAAGCATGCGGTTGACCAGGGTCGATTTACCGACGTTCGGGCGACCGATGATTGCGATCTTGATGCCGTCTTTTTCGCTAGGGCCCGGAATGCGCTTGGCTTCCTCACCTTCGAGAACAACTTCTTCTTCGCCGTCTTCCGGCTCTTCTTCGTCACGCGGGAAGTTGCTCAGGGCAATTTCCAGCATCTGCGTGATACCACGGCCATGGGCACCGGCGATCGGGATTGCATCGCCCATACCCAGCGGCGCGAACTCGGCGCGAGCCATGTCCGGGTCGATGTTGTCGACCTTGTTGGCCACCACGTAGGAGCGCTTGTTACGTTTGCGAAGGTGTTCGCCGATCATCTGGTCAGCGGCAGTGAAACCCGCCTTTGCATCTACCAGGAACAGAACGACGTCAGCTTCTTCGATGGCCAGCAGCGACTGCTCGGCCATTTTTTCGTCCATACCGTGCTCGTCACCGGAGATACCGCCGGTGTCGACCAGAATGTAGGAACGCCCTTGCCACTTGGCCTCACCGTATTGGCGATCACGGGTCAGACCGGACAAGTCGCCGACGATGGCGTCACGAGTCCTGGTCAGGCGGTTGAACAAGGTGGACTTGCCGACGTTTGGTCGGCCCACCAGGGCGATTACGGGAACCATGCGGCTCTCCACTTCGTTATTTCAGAAAATACAAAAGCCGCTGCAAGGCAGCGGCCAGAGTTCGGAACAGCACAAATGTGCCGCAAACCTTGCCAGAGCAAGGCTGCCCGAGGCCCTAGAGCCTCAAGCATAGACGCCTTAGCGAATGGTCAGGGCTTCCAGTTTGCCGCTGTTACCAAACACGTAAATCATGTCACCGACCACCAGCGGACGTGCCCGAAGGCCATCACTGTCAACGCGGGTACGGCCCACGAAACGACCATCGACCTGGCTGAGCAGGTGCAGATAGCCTTCCATGTCACCGACTGCCACATAGCTGGAGAAGACCTCTGGAGCCGACAATTGGCGGCGTGCCAGAGCATCATTGCTCCACAGCGAGGTGGTCGAACGCTCGTCAACGCCTTCTACAGTGCCCGACGCCAGGCTGACGTAGACGCTGCCGAAACCTTGGGCGACACCTGCATAGCTGGAAGCATCACGCTGCCAGAGCACGCGACCCGATTCCATTTCCAGTGCCGCCATGCGGCCCTGGTAGCTGGCGACGTACAGTGTACCGCCAGACAACAGCAGGCCACCGTCGATATCGACAATGCGTTCAAGCTCGGAGCGACCCTGCGGGATGGCAACACGTTGCTCCCACACAGGCACGCCGTTGCGGGTATCCAGGGCGACCACTTTACCGGTCGACAAACCGCCGATGGCCAGGTGATTGGTCACCAGTGGCGCCCCCGTACCACGCAGGGTCAGCACGCCCGGCGTGCTGTCATACGTCCAGCGCTGATTGCCGGTGTCAGCATCCAGACCGATCAGACGATCGTCCTGAGTCTGTACCACCACCACATCACCGTTGGTCGCAGGAGGTGCAAGCACTTCGCTGTTAACGCGAGAGCGCCATTTTTCTTCGCCTGTGCTGGAATCCAGGGCAATCACGTCACCTTGCAAGGTGCCAAGCATGACCAGGCCATAGCCCAGGCCAACTGCGCCGGAAACAGGCAGATCGAGGTCTTTTTTCCACTCAACGTCGCCGTTCATGCGGTCCAGAGACATCACCACGCCCGTTACGTCAGCAGCGTAGATATTATTGCCTTCAACAGCCGGAACCAGCATGTTGTAGGTTTTGCCCTGACCGTCACCGATCGAGCGGCTCCACTGCTTTTGCAGCACGACTTCTTCTTTGAAGTCGGTCAGCTCCGCCGGTGGCAATTCTTTTTTGCTGTTGCTGCTGCAACCCGCGGCCAAAACGACCAGAGCCAGCAATGCTGCATGTTTCCATCGCATCACGTCACGCATCCCCTTTGGCCAGGTCATCGAGCTTGATTTGCAAGCCGCCTACTGCTGCTTCATCCGACAATCCGGCCTTGGCCTTCTCGTAGGCTGCACGCGCATCGTCAGTACGGCCCTGCTGCACCAGCAGGTCGCCCTTGAGTTCTTCACGGCTGGCCAGGAATGCCTTGTCCGAGTCGCCTTCCAGCAGCTTCAGGGCATCGTCAACCATGCCCTGTGCGGCCAGTACCTGAGCCAGACGCTGACGCGCCACTTCGCCCAGAGTGGCATTGGCCGGCTTGTCGACAATGACTTTCAGCTCGGTAGCCGCGTCATCAAGCTTGCCGTTATCCACCGCCACCTTGGCCACAAACAGGCCGCCAAATTGCGAATAGGCAGTGCCTGCGTATTCACTTTTCAGCTTGTTGGCCAGATCCGCCACGCGGGCCACATCCGGCTTGCCGTCAGGGGTGAGCGTGGTTTCAAGCAATTGTTGGTAGAGAACCGACGCACCTTGCGACTGATTCGCCTGATATTTGTGCCAGAGCTGCCAGCCGGACACCACTACCAGCGCAAGCAAGCCGCCAGTCAGCAGGGGTTTGCCGTTGCGCTGCCACCAGTCTTTCAACTCGCCCAGCTGATCATCTTCGTTACTCGACACCCCAACACTCCTTATTCGCTAAATCGGCTGTTTTGCAGCTTCAACCCTGCACGATGCAGGTGGCCAAGTGCTCGGCTAGAGCATCCCAGGCAATCGTTTGTTGTTCGCCCTGGCCACGCAGGGGTTTTACACCTACCACTTGCTGGGCCAATTCGTCGTCACCCAGGATCAGCGCAAACAGTGCACCGCTCTTGTCAGCCTTTTTGAACTGGCTTTTGAAGCTGCCCGCACCGGCATTGATCTGCAGGCGCAGGTTTGGCAGTTGATCACGAACGCGTTCGCTCAAAGCCAGGGCTGCCAGTTCGGCGGCTTCGCCGAAAGCACACAGGTAAACATCGACCTGACGTGCGATTTCTTCGGGGATCTGCTCAAGGGTTTCGAGCAGCAGGATCAGGCGCTCGATGCCCATGGCAAAACCGACACCGGCAGTAGGCTTGCCGCCCATCTGCTCGACCAGGCCATCATAACGACCGCCCGCACACACGGTGCCCTGGGCGCCCAGTTTGTCGGTTACCCATTCAAATACGGTCTTGCTGTAGTAGTCCAGGCCACGAACCAGCTTCGGGTTTATCGTGTACGGGATGCCGGCGGCATCGAGGCGAGCCTTGAGGCCCTCGAAATGCACGCGGGACTCTTCGTCCAGGTAGTCCACCAGTTTCGGTGCATCCACCAGAACCGCCTGGGTATCGGCGTTCTTGGTGTCGAGCACACGCAGCGGGTTGGACTTGAGGCGACGTTGGCTGTCTTCGTCAAGTTCGCTCAGACGCGAGGACAAATACTCGACCAGGGCCGCACGATAGCGCGCACGGGCTTCGCTGGTGCCCAGGCTGTTGAGTTCGAGCTTGACCGCATCGCGGATACCCAGCTCGCCCCACAGGCGCCAGGTCAGCACGATCAGTTCGGCATCGATGTCCGGACCATCGAGGTTGAACACCTCGACGCCAATCTGGTGGAACTGGCGATAACGGCCTTTTTGCGGGCGCTCGTGACGGAACATCGGGCCGATGTACCAGAGTTTTTGCACCTGGCCACCGCCGGTGATGCCGTGCTCAAGCACCGCACGCACGCACGCCGCAGTCCCCTCAGGACGCAGCGTCAGCGAATCGCCGTTGCGGTCCTCGAAGGTGTACATCTCTTTTTCGACGATATCGGTCACTTCACCGATCGAGCGTTTGAACAGCTCGGTGAATTCGACGATTGGCATGCGGATCTGCTTGTAACCGTAGTTATCCAGCAAACGCGAAACCTTGCTCTCGAAGTAGCGCCACAGAGGCGTCTGCTCCGGCAGGATGTCGTTCATGCCACGAATGGCTTGCAAAGACTTGCTCACAATAAATCCTTTATTCGTCTGGTTAGCCGCGCGCGATAACGGCTGCGTCAGCTTCGACCTTTTCGGCCGCCTTCTGCCGGATCAGTCTTTCGAGCTCATCCACCAGATTGTCATTCGTCAGTTTCTGCGACGGCTTGCCGTCGATGTAAATCAGGTTGGGTGTACCACCGGTGAGCCCCACATGGGCTTCCTTGGCTTCGCCAGGGCCATTGACCACACAACCGATCACGGCAACATCCAGCGGCACCAGCAGGTCTTCGAGGCGAACTTCAAGTTCGTTCATGGTTTTCACCACGTCGAAGTTCTGCCGCGAGCAGCTCGGGCACGCGATAAAGTTGATGCCGCGCGAGCGCAGGTGCAAGGACTTGAGGATGTCGTAACCGACTTTTACTTCCTCAACCGGGTCTGCTGCCAGGGAGATGCGGATGGTATCGCCAATTCCTTCGGCGAGCAGCATACCTAGGCCCACGGCAGATTTCACTGTGCCTGAACGCAAACCACCGGCTTCGGTAATGCCCAGATGCAGCGGCTGGACGATTTCCTTGGCCAGCAGACGGTAGGCTTCAACCGCCATAAACACGTCGGAGGCCTTTACGCTGACCTTGAAGTCCTTGAAATTCAGGCGTTCAAGGTGCTCAACGTGGCGCAGTGCCGATTCGACCAGAGCGGCAGGCGTCGGTTCGCCGTATTTTTTTTGCAGGTCTTTTTCCAGGGAACCGGCGTTGACGCCGATTCGGATCGGAATACCGCGATCGCGGGCTGCATCAACCACCGCCCGCACACGGTCTTCGCGACCGATGTTGCCCGGGTTGATGCGCAGGCAGTCCACACCCAACTCTGCAACGCGCAGGGCGATGCGGTAATCGAAGTGAATGTCGGCGACCAATGGCACCTTGACCAGTTGCTTGATCCGGCCAAAAGCCTCGGCTGCGTCCATATCCGGCACGGAAACCCGCACGATATCGACACCCGCGGCTTCCAGGCGGTTGATTTGCGCAACGGTTGCAGCGACGTCATTGGTGTCACTGTTGGTCATGCTCTGCACAGCAATAGGGGCATCGCCACCTACAGGTACATTACCGACCCAGATTTTGCGCGATTCGCGACGTTTGATTGGTGATTCGCCGTGCATGACTTATTGACCCAACTTCAGACGAGCAGTCTCGCCACTGGTGAAAGGAGCGACATCCACAGGCTGGCCGTTATAGCTGACCTGGGCACCGCGGGCATAGCCCAGGCGCAAGCTCAGGGGTGGCTTGCCGCTCACTTCTAGATTTTCGCCCTTGCGCTTCAAGCCACCAAACAGCACTTTGCCCGTGCCGTCGGTCACTTGAGTCCAGCAATCAGCGGTGTATTGCACGCTCACTTTGCCAGCACCGGCAACCGGGGCGGCAGTGTCGGGCGCAGGCGCGGTGGACGTAACAGGTGCCACTACTGGCGCAACTGGCGCAACAGCAGCAGGTACTGGCTGTACCGGAACGGCAACGGGTGCCTGGGGCTCGGCAGCGGGAGCACCCGGCAATGCCAGTGCCGTGGTCGCGCCCTGCTCCGGCGCCGATTCGGCCGCCAGAGGTGTTTCGCCTTCGGCCTTGGCCTCGGCTACTGCCTGATCTTCAGGTTCGTCCAGCGGGTGGATGCGGGTTGTGCCGTCAGCCCCTTCGACTTCGACGTGTTCCGGAGCAAGACCAATCAGGTCCTTGGCGCGCATGGACGTCTGGTCTTGCCACCAGATAAAACCGCCTCCGACCACGGCAATCAACAGCAACAGGCTGACGATACGCAAAATGGTATGCGACACGCGCACCGGCTCTTCTATGCGACCCAGGCTGTGCACGTTGCTGCCGTTGGCATCAGTGCCGGTGTACAGGTCAAATTCACGCACAAGGGCGGCCTGGTCCATACCCAGCAATTTGGCATAGGCCCGGATATAGCCCCGGGCAAAGGTATGCCCAGGCAGTTTGTCGAACGCGCCCGTTTCAAGGTTGCTCAGGGAGCTGACCGTGAGGTTGAGTTTCAAGGCGACTTCAGCCAGCGTCCAGCCATTGTTTTCACGGGCCTGACGCAGAGTCTCACCGGGATTGACACGAGTCGCTGCTAGAACTTCGGGTTGCGCCGCTTTCATCATTGCTCCGACAGGTATTGCTGATATTCCGGCGTGCCGGGATAGAGTCGTTTTAGTTGCTGGCCATGGTTGGCAGTTGGGGTGCGGTCATCGAAAACACTCGCCAGTCGCGCACCGAGCAATAGACTACGTGCATTTTGCCCGCTAAGCAGGCTAAAACGATCGTAAAAGTCACGCGCCGTTACATATTGTTTGTCCTGATAAGCCATCTCGGCCATTTCAAGCAACGCACGGGGTTGTCGAGGGTTCAGGCGCAGTGCTTTTTCAAGCTGCTGGCGCCCCGCTTCAGGTTGCCCCAACTCAAGTGACGTTATACCCAGATTTTCGTAGATGCGGGAGCGTTCCGGATAAAGGTTGTCTGCTGCCGCCTTTTGAAACTGCACGCTGGCCTCCTGATAGCGCTGACGCTCAAACAGGAAACTGCCGTAATTATTGAGGATCCGGGCATCAGCTGGCCGACCGTTCAACGCGGTACGGAATGCCTGCTCGGCCAGGGCAAACTCCATTTCGGCCTGAAACACCAAGGCCAGTGCGGCGTTGGTGTCCGGGTCGGTCTTGTCGAGTTCAAGGGCCTTGCGCAAAGGGACTTTGGCCTGTTCGGTCATCCCTTGCTGCAAATAGCCCAGACCCAGCTGAACATAAGCCTGACGCGCCTCGTTACGCCCTTTGTCGCCAGCCATCGGGCTTGAATCGCCCGATGACACGCAGCCAGCCAAAAAGCTGACCAAAACGACCGGGAGCGCAGCGCGCAGGATCATGGATGTCCTCTCTCAGGGCGCAGAGGCAGCGTTTTGCGCTGTATCGGCGTCAGCACTCAGCTCACGCGCCGCGATCAGGCGCGAACTGCGGCGGGTACGGTCATTGACCTGACCTACCAGCTGCCCGCACGCCGCATCGATGTCTTCACCACGGGTGGTGCGCACGGTCACGTTGTAGCCAGCCTGCTGCAACAGCTCCTGGAAACGGCGAATGGCATTGTTGCTCGGGCGCTCATAGCCAGAATGCGGGAACGGATTGAACGGGATCAGGTTGATCTTGCACGGTGTGTCTTTAAGCAGCTCGATCATTTCTCGGGCGTGATCGACATGGTCGTTCACATCCTTGAGCAAGGTGTACTCAACGGTCAGCACGCGCTTTTCGCCCAGGGTCGCCATATAGCGACGGCAGGAATCAAGCAGCATGGCCAGCGGGTACTTCTTGTTGATCGGCACCAATTGACTACGCAGTTCGTCGTTAGGTGCGTGCAGCGACAATGCCAGCGAAACGTCAATGTGCTTGGCCAGCTCATCGATCATCGGCACCACGCCGGAGGTAGACAGGGTGACACGGCGCTTGGAGATGCCGTAGCCCAGGTCATCCATCATCAGGTGCATGGCAGAAATGACATTGTCGAAGTTCAGCAGCGGTTCGCCCATGCCCATCATCACCACGTTGGTGATGGCGCGGTCGATGGTTGCCGGAACGCTGCCAAAGGATTTGTTGGCAATCCACACCTGGCCAATCACTTCGGCGGCGGTGAGGTTGCTGTTGAAGCCTTGCTTGCCGGTGGAGCAGAAACTGCAGTCCAGGGCACAGCCAGCCTGGGACGAAACGCACAGGGTGCCACGTTTGCCCGAGGGAATATAAACGGTCTCGACGCAGCTGCCGGACTCTACGCGTACCACCCACTTACGGGTGCCATCGCTGGAGATGTCCTCGCTGACGACTTCAGGCCCACGAACCTCAGCAATGGCCTTGAGCTTGTCGCGCAAGGCCTTGCTGACGTTAGTCATGGCGTCGAAATCATCGACGCCAAAGTGGTGAATCCACTTCATGACCTGACCGGCACGGAAACGCTTCTCCCCGATTGAGTCGAAGAATTTCTCCATTTCCGGTTGAGTCAAACCCAACAGGTTGGTTTTGCCAGTCGTTGCAATCATGTCTTCACCCTCACTCACAAGCCAATACTTAGCGAGTGGTTACTTCAGTAGCTGCGAAAAAGTACGAGATTTCACGAGCAGCAGCGGCTTCAGAGTCGGAACCGTGAACAGCGTTTGCGTCGATGGATTCAGCGAAATCAGCACGGATAGTGCCGGCAGCTGCTTCTTTAGGGTTGGTAGCGCCCATCAGCTCGCGGTTCAGAGCGATAGCGTTTTCGCCTTCCAGAACCTGAACAACAACAGGACCGGAGATCATGAAAGCAACCAGGTCGCCGAAGAAGCCGCGCTCGCTGTGCTCAGCGTAGAAGCCTTCAGCTTCAGCTTTGGACAGTTGCTTCAGTTTGGAAGCTACAACCTTCAGGCCAGCGTCTTCGAAACGGGTAACGATCTTGCCGATAACGTTTTTAGCAACGGCGTCAGGCTTGATGATGGAGAAAGTACGTTGAACAGCCATGGTGTAACTCCAGAAACAGTGATTTAAGCGAAAAATTAAACCCGCGAATTATACGCGGGTTCTTGGGTATTGCATAATTACGTGCGTTGCAAGCTTAGTCGGCTTCTTCGATCCACAAACCCTGAATGGCTTCGAGCACCTTCTCTCCGCCGCGATCAGGGATATCGTCGAACTCCGGCAGCGCCATGACCAGATTGCGCAGCGTGACGAAATTCACCGAG
Source organism: Pseudomonas sp. FSL R10-2964 (assembly GCF_009600035.1). Lineage (NCBI taxonomy): Bacteria > Pseudomonadati > Pseudomonadota > Gammaproteobacteria > Pseudomonadales > Pseudomonadaceae > Pseudomonas > Pseudomonas sp. FSL R10-2964. Next base: position 21,814 of record NZ_WIWH01000034.1, read on the forward strand.
AGCGGATCGACATCCGGGTGAGCTTCAGCCAGCTGGATCGCGATTTCCTGTACATCAACCCATTTAAGGCTCATGCCAATTCCTTATCAGTGCGGCGCTTCGGCAGCATGGTTGAGCGAGTATTTCGGAATCTCGACGGTGATGTCTTCAGTACCAACGCGGGCCTGACAGCTCAGGCGCGAAGTCGCTTCCAGACCCCATGCTCTATCAAGATAGTCCTCTTCCAGCTCGTCAGCTTCGTTCAACGAGTCGAAACCCTCGCGAATCACGCAATGACAAGTGGTGCAGGCACAAACACCACCGCAGGCACTTTCGATTTCAATGTGGTTGTCGTGGGCCACTTCGAGAATGGTCTTGCCGGTCTCAGCCTCTACAACCATACCGTCCGGGCAGTGCTCGGCGTGTGGCAGAAAAATGATCTGCGGCATCAGTTATTCCTCGATTTCATTCAGGTTGCGACCCGACAAAGCGGCCTTGACGGTCAAGTCCATGCGACGGGCTGCAAAGGCATCGGTCACTTGCGACAGACGCTTGGTCTGCTGCTCGATGGCGTAACCATCGGTGCCTTTCAACAATTCGGACAGTTCCTGCATCTGCAGCTCGATCACCATGCGCTCTTCGGCATCCAGCAAACGCTCGCCATCGACTTCGAGGGCTGCTTGCACGGCCTCGATCAGACGCTGGGCATCCACCTGCTGCTCGCGCAATACGCGGGCGACCTTGTCGTCGCTGGCGTACTGGAACGAATCCTTGAGCATTTTGGCGATTTCGCCGTCGGTCAGGCCGTAGGAAGGCTTGACCTGGATATTGGCTTCAACACCTGAACCCAGCTCGCGGGCCGACACACTGAGCAAACCGTCGGCATCGACCTGGAAGGTCACGCGAATTTTTGCGGCACCGGCCACCATCGGCGGGATGCCACGCAATTCAAAGCGCGCCAGGGAGCGGCAATCGCTGATCAGCTCGCGCTCACCCTGCAGCACATGAATCATCATGGCCGTCTGACCATCTTTATAGGTGGTGAAGTCCTGCGCGCGCGCCACCGGAATCGTGGTGTTGCGCGGAATAACCTTTTCCATCAAGCCACCCATGGTCTCCAGACCAAGGGACAACGGAATCACATCAAGCAGAAGCAGCTCGCCGCCATCGCGCTTGTTGCCGGCCAGGGTATCAGCCTGGATCGCAGCACCAATGGCAACCACTTGATCCGGGTCGATATCGGTCAGGGGCTCGCGACCAAACATCTGAGCGACCGCTTCACGCACACGAGGTACACGGGTCGAACCACCCACCATGACGACGGCCTGGACGTCTTCAATCTCGATATTGGCGTCGCGCACAGCACGGCGACAAGCCTTGAGGCTGCGCGCAACCATTGGCTCGATCATGGCGTCGAAGGCTTCACGGGTCAGCTCGGACTGCCAGCCACCAAAGGCAACCGTCACCGAGGACGCATCGGTCAGCGCTTCTTTTGCAGCGCAGGCAGCCTGCAGCAAGGTGCGCTGCGTGCCTGGATCAAGGTCGGCAGACAATCCGGCCTGCTCGACCATCCAGCTGGCAATCGCATGATCGAAGTCATCGCCACCCAGCGCGCTGTCGCCGCCGGTAGCCAAGACTTCAAACACACCGCCGGTCAGGCGCAGGATCGAGATATCGAACGTCCCCCCACCCAGATCATAGATAGCCACCACGCCTTCAGCCGACTGGTCCAGGCCATAGGCCACGGCGGCCGCTGTCGGCTCATTGAGCAGGCGCAGCACATTCAGACCAGCCAGTTTGGCCGCGTCTTTAGTGGCCTGGCGCTGAGCGTCATCGAAATAGGCCGGGACCGTAATCACCGCCCCCACCAATTCACCACCCAGGGTCTTTTCGGCGCGCTCACGCAGCACCTTCAAGATTTCGGCAGACACTTCAACCGGGCTTTTAGGGCCTTGCACCGTGTCAATAAACGGCATGTGCGACTCACCGCCGACAAAGCGGTAAGGCAACTGCTCGCCCAACTGCTTGACGTCGGACAGACCACGTCCCATCAAGCGTTTGACCGACAGCACGGTATTGAACGGGTCGCTGGAGGCTGCCAGACGTGCCGACTCGCCTACCTCGACGCGATCAGCGTGATAGCGCACGGCAGACGGCAAAATGACATTGCCATTGGCGTCGGCCAGAGGCTCGGAAAGGCCGCTGCGTAAAGCAGCGACCAGCGAATTGGTAGTGCCCAAGTCGATCCCCACAGCCAGACGTCGCTGGTGCGGTTGAGGACTTTGGCCGGGTTCGGCGATCTGCAGTAGGGCCATCGTAATCAGGACTTATCTGTAATCAGGCGTGCCATCAGGGAAGCACGGAGTTAATCGTCGAGGCGCTCTTCTAGCTGGCGCACTTCGTAAGTTAGCTTGTCGAGGAACTGCATGCGGCGCATCAGGCGTTCAGCCTGCTCACGCTGCGCAGCATCATCCCAACACGCTGCGAAGCTGTCGTTCAGGTGTTCCTGAGCGACTTTCAGTCGACGCTTGAATGCTGCAATACCGGCCATATCGGCGCTGTCATGCAAATCTTCAAGTTCTTCGCGCCACTGCATCTGCTGCATCAGGAACTCGGGATCGTGCACCGTGACTTCCAGCGGCAACTCGCCCCCCTTCAGCGCAAGCAGGTAACGCGCACGCTTGGCAGGGCTTTTGAGCGTCTGGTAAGCCTCATTGAGGCTGGCGGACTGCTCCAGCGCCAGGCGCTGCTCGCGCTCGGAAGCATCGGCAAACCGATCCGGGTGAACACCACGCGCCAGCTCTCGATAGCGCACAGCCAGCTGATCGAGGTCCAGATTGAAACCCGGTTGCAGCTCAAACAAAGCAAAATGACAAGGAGTACCCACGATCAGCCTCAGATATTGAAGCTTTCGCCGCAGCCACATTCACCGCGCACGTTAGGGTTATTGAACTTGAAGCCCTCATTGAGGCCTTCCTTGACGAAATCCAGTTCGGTGCCGTCAAGATAGGTCAGGCTTTTCGGATCAATGATCACTTTTTCGCCATGGGTTTCGAAGACCTGGTCTTCTTCACCTACTTCATCGACAAACTCCAGCACATAGGCAAGACCGGAACAGCCCGTGGTGCGAACACCCAGACGAATCCCCTCACCTTTGCCGCGCCCATCAAGGGAGCGGCGAATGTGTCGCGCAGCCGCTTCTGTCATGCTGATAGCCATCGTGACTCCTTACCTTTTGCCAGTTTCTTCACCTTGCCTGCGCCACTTGCGGGCGCAAGCAGTACGGATCAGATCAAACCTTTCTTCTGCTTGTAATCGCGAACAGCAGCCTTGATGGCGTCTTCAGCGAGTACCGAGCAGTGAATTTTTACCGGCGGCAAAGCCAGTTCTTCAGCCAGCTGAGTGTTCTTGATGGTCTCTGCTTCATCCAGAGTCTTGCCTTTCATCCACTCGGTCGCCAGGGAGCTGGAAGCGATTGCCGAACCGCAACCATAGGTCTTGAACTTGGCATCTTCAATGATGCCCTGCTCGTTGACCTTGATTTGCAGGCGCATTACGTCGCCGCACGCAGGGGCGCCGACCATGCCGGTGCCGACATCCGGGTCTTCCGCGTTCATCTTGCCGACGTTGCGCGGGTTTTCGTAGTGGTCGATGACCTTTTCGCTGTAAGCCATGGTACTAATCCTCACTCATCAGAGAGTCGCTCTTGAGACGCTGTAAAAGCTGCTGTTCGCTGCGCTTACAGCGTCTACTTACGGCGACTTAAATTGTTAGTGCGCCGCCCATTCGATTTTCGAGATGTCGATGCCGTCTTTGTACATGTCCCACAGCGGCGACAGGGCGCGCAGCTTGGTAACAGCCTCGCAAACCTTCTGCGCGGCGTAATCGATTTCTTCTTCGGTGGTGAAACGGCCGAAGGTAAAGCGGATGGAGCTGTGAGCCAGCTCGTCATTGCGGCCCAGGGCGCGCAATACGTAGGACGGCTCGAGGGAAGCAGAAGTACAGGCCGAACCGGACGACACAGCCAGATCCTTGAGCGCCATGATCAGCGACTCGCCTTCAACGTAGTTGAAGCTCAGGTTCAGGTTGTGCGGAACGCGGTGGACCATGCTGCCGTTGACGTACAGTTCTTCAAGGTGTTCAACCTGCTTGAAGAAACGGTCGCTCAACGCCTTGATACGGATGTTCTCTGCAGCCATTTCTTCTTTGGCGATCTGGAACGCTTCGCCCATGCCCACGATCTGGTGGGTGGCCAGGGTACCCGAACGCATGCCGCGCTCGTGACCGCCGCCGTGCATGGCTGCTTCAATACGCACCCGAGGCTTGCGGCTTACGTACAGTGCGCCGATGCCTTTAGGGCCGTAGGTTTTGTGCGCCGAGAACGACATCATGTCGACCTTCAGCTTGGCCAGGTCGATTTCAACCTTGCCGGTGGACTGTGCCGCATCGACATGGAACAACACGCCGCGCGAGCGAGTCAGCTCACCAATGGCAGCGATATCGTTGATGGTGCCGATTTCGTTGTTCACGTGCATGATCGAAACCAGGATGGTGTCGTCGCGCATCGCGGCTTCAACCATGGCCGGCGTTACCAGGCCATCGGTGCCCGGCTCGATATAGGTCACTTCAAAGCCTTCACGCTCAAGCTGACGCATGGTGTCGAGAACGGCCTTGTGCTCGATCTTGTCGGTGATCAGGTGCTTGCCCTTGGTGGCATAGAAGTGCGCTGCACCTTTGATTGCCAGGTTGTTGGCCTCGGTCGCACCGGAGGTCCAGACAATTTCACGGGGGTCAGCGTTAACCAGGTCAGCAACCTGACGACGCCCGTTCTCAACCGCTTCTTCAGCTTTCCAGCCGAACACGTGAGAGCGCGAAGCCGGGTTACCGAAGTTCCCGTCAACCAGCAAGCAGTCGCTCATTTTTTGAGCAACACGCGGATCAACCGGGGTAGTGGCTGAGTAATCGAGGTAAATTGGCAACTTCATGGACTATCTCCTAAATCAGGCTGGCTGGCGCACCGTCGTTTTTATGCAATCACTCGACGGCGGACGCTTCGATCTTATCCAGGTGCGGCGCTTTGCCATTACAGCGGCGCTGATCCTGACGCTGGGCTACTTCTTGTACCTCACGGCGAGTGACAAGGTCAGCCAAGCTGATACCGCTGAGAAAATCGTGTATTTGCAGGCTGAGGTCGCACCACAGGTGGTGGGTCAGGCAGGTGTCGCCGGCATGGCAGTCGCCAAGGCCCTGGCAACGCGTGGCATCGACGGACTCGTTCACGGCATCGATCACCTGAGCTACCTGGATGCCCTGCATGTCGCGTGACAGCTGATAGCCGCCACCCGGGCCACGCACACTGGAAACCAGGCTGCTGCGGCGCAATTTGGCAAACAGTTGCTCAAGGTAGGAAAGCGAGATGCCTTGGCGCTCGGAAATATCGGCCAGGGACACCGGCCCGTGCTGTGCGTGCAACGCCAAATCGAGCATTGCAGTTACGGCGTAACGGCCTTTTGTAGTCAGTCTCATGGACAGGTACCACGGAATTCGGAATGGAAGCGAGTATGCTATTCCCGACTATTTAAGTCAACTATTAGACCTAGTACTTTAGTCGGGATTACCCGCAAAAGAGCGCGCGCATTGTAGCAGGGTCTGCGGCGTAATGGCACATGACACACATCTTGTGGCAGCGGGTTTGCTCGCGATGGCGGCAGCTCGACCAGCCTCAAAGACTGCAGCGCCAGCATCGCGAGCAGGCTCGCTCCCACAGCACCCAGAATCTAGACCGCCGTGCTTTCGTCCTTGCCCTTGACGCAGGCGAAGTCTTCTTCGCGCAGCTCAGGCAGCTCTTTCGCACAGTAAGGACTGCCCAAATCCTTGAGCGCGCCACACATACCATCCAGCTTGCCATCGACCGCCTGCAGATGATCCAGCAACTGGCCAATGGCCCGCGCCACCGGATCCGGCATATCTTCACTGACACCGTATGCGTCAAAACCGATTTTCTCAGCCATTGCCTTGCGCTTGGCCTCAGTTTCATCGTCATTCTTGATAATGATGCGCCCCGGAATACCCACTACGGTCGCGCCCGGCGGCACAGCCTTGGTCACAACCGCATTGGAACCGACCTTGGCCCCCGCCCCGACAGTGAACGGCCCCAATACCTTGGCGCCCGCCCCTACCACGACACCATTTTCCAGAGTGGGGTGGCGCTTGCCCTTGTTCCAGCTCGTCCCCCCCAGGGTCACACCCTGATACAGGGTCACGTCATCCCCGATTTCGGCGGTTTCACCAATCACGATACCCATCCCGTGATCAATAAAGAAACGACGCCCGACCTTGGCCCCCGGGTGAATTTCAATCCCGGTCAGCCAGCGCCCGAAGTTGGACACCAGACGAGCCAGCCACTTCCAGCCAGCCTGCCACAACAGCGCCGACAAGCGGTGAATCCAGATCGCATGCATCCCCGGGTAGCACGTCAGCACTTCAAAAGCATTACGGGCTGCAGGATCACGGTGAAACACACTTTGGATATCTTCACGCAGACGCTCGAACATCATTAATCCTTGCGCTTGAGCAGCTCGCCACGGGCTGCTTTTTGGGTTTCGGTGAGAATGCCACGCAAAATATTCATCTCGGCACGACTGACAGCACTGCGACCGTAGAGCCGACGCAGACGCGCCATGAGGTGGCGCGGCTTTTCCGGATCCATGAATTCGATAGCTACCAGGGTTTGCTCCAGATGCTCATAAAAGCGCTCCAGCTCATCCATGGTGGCCAGCTCGCCACTCTTGGTGGACGCCACCTCTTCTTTCTCGATCTTGCTCGGCTGCCCCTGGGCCGCCAGCCAGGCCATGCGGATCTCGTAGCTGAGCACCTGCACGGCCGCGCCGAGGTTCAGGGAACTGAATTCGGGATCAGAGGGGATATGCACATGGAAGTGACAACGCTGCAACTCGTCATTGGTCAGACCGGAGTCTTCACGACCGAACACCAGCGCGATTTCCGCACCCTGGGCCGCCTCTGCAACCACTTTCTGCCCGCACTCGCGCGGATCCAGCAGCGGCCAGGGGATACGACGGTCGCGGGCACTGGTACCCAGCACCAGATTGCAGCCCACCAGGGCATCTTCAAGGGTCGCGACAACCTGTGCATTTTCCAGAATGTCACCGGCGCCCGAGGCGCGCGCGTCGGCCTCATGGTGCGGGAACACCCTCGGCTCAACCAGAACCAGCCGCGACAACCCCATGTTTTTCATGGCACGCGCAGCACCGCCGATGTTCCCGGGATGGCTGGTATTGACCAGAACGACACGAATATTAGGCAGCAAAGGAAGCGCTCACAGACCAGCAAAAGGGAGCAAATCTTACCTAAGCAAAACGTCATAAGCTACGAAAGCTAACGCAAACCTTCATCTACCAAAGTTTTCTGATAGAATATTCGGCTTTCTTTAACAACCTTAGGTGAAACGTCCATGCAGCCCATGCTGAATATCGCGCTGCGCGCCGCCCGCAGCGCCAGTGAATTGATTTTCCGCTCCATCGAGCGCCTGGATACCATCAAGGTTGACGAAAAAGACGCCAAGGATTACGTCTCTGAAGTCGATCGTGCTGCTGAACAGAAAATCATCGACGCCCTGCGCAAGGCTTACCCGACGCACGGCATCCTCGGTGAAGAAACCGGCATGCACCCAGGCAGCGGTGAAGGTGAAGACTACCTGTGGATCATTGACCCACTGGATGGCACCACCAACTTCCTGCGCGGCGTTCCACACTTCGCCGTCAGCATCGCCTGCAAATACCGCGGCCGCCTTGAGCACGCAGTGGTTCTTGACCCGGTTCGCCAGGAAGAATTCACCGCCAGCCGTGGCCGTGGCGCCCAACTGAACGGTCGCCGCCTGCGTGTTAGCGGTCGTACCAGCCTGGAAGGCGCCCTGCTGGGTACCGGGTTCCCGTTCCGTGACAACCAGATGGACAACCTGGACAACTACCTGGGCATGTTCCGCAGCCTGGTTGGCCAGACTGCCGGCATCCGTCGCGCAGGCGCTGCCAGCCTGGATCTGGCCTACGTGGCTGCAGGTCGTTTCGATGCATTCTGGGAGTCGGGTCTGTCCGAGTGGGACATGGCTGCAGGCGCACTGCTGATTCAAGAAGCAGGCGGCCTGGTCAGTGACTTTACCGGTAGCCACGATTTCCTTGAAAAAGGTCATATCGTTGCCGGTAACACCAAGTGCTTCAAAGCTGTCCTGACTGCAATCCAGCCTCACCTGCCAACCTCGCTGAAACGCTAAGCGAATACCGCAGACAAAAAAAGCACCCTTCGGGGTGCTTTTTTTTGGCCTTGCAATTACCCCACCCCGTGGGAGCGGGCTTGCCCGCGATAGCATCACCGCGATTTGCCTGACAGACCGAGCCGCCCGCATCGCGAGCAAGCCCGCTCCCACAAGAATTTAATTCAGGATCAGCTTGCCTTCCTTGTCCACGGCAATTTCATTGCCCGGTTCGTGATCCATACGCACCTTGCCTTCCTTGCCATTGAGCGAATAGCGCACGTCATAGCCGACGACCTTGCTGCTGATGTCATTGACCGTGTTGCAACGCGTCTGGGTCGTGGTGTAGGTATCACGCTCCTGCATGCCTTCCTGCACCTTGTTACCGGCATAACCGCCACCCACCGCACCGGCAACCGTCGCGATCTTTTTGCCGTTACCGCCGCCCACCTGATTACCCAGCAAGCCGCCGGCGACAGCACCAATCACGCTGCCGACAATCTGATGCTGATCCTTGACCGGCGCCTGACGCGTCACAGTCACATCCTTGCACACCTCACGCGGCGTTTTGATCTGCTGGTTGACCGGCACAACGGCCAGCACCTGCGCAGACTCAGGGCCTTTCACCAAGCTGTAAGTGGCAAAAGCACCACCGGCTGTAACACCGACAGCACCCAGTACAGCACCCACCAGCAATGACTTGTTCACGTGAACCTCCAGACCATCTTAAGTGGGAACAGTCCCACACCAATCCTGGAGTTGGAGCACAAAAAAAGGCGCGAGTTCAATAACTCGCGCCTTTTAGGTGACAGTCGTCGATAACTATTGGTTATGGACGATCATCGACTTCCTTCTCACTCGCCGCAGGCGGGATCAGATCCTCTGCACTGAGATTCAGCCAGATCAGCACCACGTTGGCGATGTAGATCGACGAATAAGTACCCGCCAGAACACCCACGAACAGGGCAATCGAGAAGCCCCACAGGTTGTCGCCACCGAAAATCAGCAATGCGGCAATGGCCAGCAAGGTGGAGATCGATGTCGCCATGGTGCGCAGCAAGGTTTGCGTGGTCGAGATGTTGATGTTGTCGATCAGGCTGGCCTTGCGCAGAACCCGGAAGTTCTCGCGCACCCGGTCAAATACCACAATGGTGTCGTTGAGCGAGTAACCGATGATCGCCAGCACCGCCGCCAATACCGTCAGGTCGAAGGTGATCTGGAACCACGACAGCACGCCCATGGTCACGATCACGTCGTGAACCAGGGACACGATCGCGCCGACAGCGAACTTCCACTGAAAGCGGAAGGCCAGGTAAAGCATGATGCCGCCCAGCGCCATCAGCATGCCGAGGCCGCCCTGGTCGCGCAGCTCTTCACCCACCTGTGGGCCAACGAACTCGACGCGCTTGATCACCGCCGGGTTGCTGGTATCTGCCTGACCCAGCGCAGCCGCTACCTTGTTACCCAGCAACGGATCATCGCCGGGCATACGCACCAGCAAGTCGGTGGTAGCACCAAAGCTCTGCACCACGGCATCGTGGAAGCCGGCCGAAACCAGTTCGTTACGCACCTTGGTCAGATCAGCCGGCTTCTCGTAGGTCAGCTCGATAAGCGTACCGCCGGTGAAGTCCAGGCCGTAGTTCATGCCCTTGTGGAACATGCTGAACAAGGCCAGCACGGTAAGCAGTACAGTGACGCCGAACGCTACGTTGCGAACGCCCATGAAGTTGATTGTACGTAACATGGCAGCCCCTTAAATCCACAACTTCTTGAAGTCCCGACCGCCATACACCAGGTTGACCAGTGCGCGGGTGACCATAATGGCCGTGAACATCGAGGTAAAGATACCCAGCGACATGGTCACCGCGAAGCCTTTAACCGGCCCGGTACCCATGGCGAAGAGGATCCCGCCGACCAGCAGGGTTGTCAGGTTGGAGTCAACGATGGCGGTAAAGGCACGGTTGAAACCTTCGTTGATCGCCCGCTGCGGTGTCATGCCATTGGCCAGCTCTTCACGTATACGCGAGAAGATCAGTACGTTGGCATCGACCGCCATACCCATCGTCAACACGATACCGGCAATGCCCGGCAGGGTCAGGGTTGCACCCAGCACCGACATCAGCGCCAGCAGCAAGACCATGTTGCCCGCCAGTGCCACCGTCGCGATCACACCGAAGAAACGGTAGATGGCGATGATGAAGATCGACACGAACAACATGCCCCACAGCGATGCATCGACACCCTTGGTAATGTTGTCAGCACCCAGGCTCGGGCCAATGGTGCGCTCTTCAGCGAAGTACATTGGCGCAGCCAGACCACCGGCACGCAACAGCAGCGCCAGCTCGGAAGCCTCACCCTGGCCATTCAGACCGGTAATCCGGAACTGACTGCCCAGCGGCGACTGGATGGTCGCCAGGCTGATGATCTTCTTCTCTTCTTTGAACGACTGAACCGGTACGTCCTTCTCGACACCCTCAACCACTTGCTTGGTGTAAGTCGTCACCGGCTTCTGCTCGATGAAGATTACCGCCATGCTGCGACCAACGTTGCTGCGCGTCGAACGACTCATCAGCTCGCCACCGTGACCATCAAGCTTGATGTTCACTTGTGGCCGGCCGTGCTCGTCAAAGCCTGCCTGAGCATCGGTTACCTGGTCACCGGTGATGATCAGACCACGCTCGATTTGCGCGCCAGGACGGTTACCTTCACGGAACTCGAAAGTTTCGGACGTCGCTTTGGAAGCGCCCGGCTCGGCCGCCAGACGGAACTCAAGGTTGGCCGTCTTGCCCAGGATACGCTTGGCTTCGGCGGTGTCTTGCACGCCCGGCAGCTCAACCACGATGCGGTTGGCACCCTGACGCTGAACCAGAGGCTCGGCAACACCCAACTCGTTGACCCGGTTACGGACGGTTGTCAGGTTTTGCTTGATGGAATATTCACGGATTTCCGCCAGCTTGGCCGGGGTCATCGCCAGACGCAGAACCGGCTGACCGTTCAGGTCTGCAGCGGTAATGTCGAAATCATTGAAGCTTTTACGGATCAGGCTACGCGCTTGCTCACGGACAGCTTCATCAGTGAAGCCCAACTGAATGGCACCGTTGAGTTGCGGCAGGCTGCGATAACGCACTTTTTCTTTACGCAGCAGGCTTTTGACATCGCTCTCGTACACTTTCATGCGTGCATCGACAGCTTTGTCCATGTCCACTTCCAGCAGGAAGTGCACACCGCCCGACAAGTCCAGACCCAGTTTCATCGGGTGAGCACCCAGACTGCGCAACCATTGTGGCGTGGTCTGTGCCAGGTTGAGCGCTACGACATAATCGTCACCCAGAGCCTTGCGTACAACATCCTTGGCTGGCAACTGGTCGTCTTTCTTGACCAGGCGCAGCAAACCAGCTTTGCCGTTCTGGGCCAGGGAAGCACCCTTGACTTCAATGCCTGCATCCGTCAGCGCCTTGCTTGCGCGATCCAGATCAGCTTGAGTGACCTGCAGGGCCGTGCTCGCACCCGACACTTGAATGGCCGGATCATCAGGGTACAGATTGGGAGCGGAATAAATAAAACCGATCGCCAGCACTGCCAGGATCAGTATGTATTTCCACAGAGGGTATTTGTTCAGCATCAATCACGCCGCCCGCTTAAAACGCGGGGCGCCTTGCGCGCCCCGTCGATTGTTGAAAGTTGAAACTTAGATCGCTTTCAGCGTGCCTTTAGGCAACGTGGCTGCAACCGAGCCTTTCTGAATTTTCAGCTCGACAGCGTCAGACACTTCGATGACAACAAAAGCATCGGAAACCTTGACGATTTTGCCGGCGATACCGCCAGTGGTCACGATTTCGTCGCCTTTTTGCAGGTTACCCAACAGGGCTTTCTGCTCTTTAGCGCGCTTGGCCTGTGGACGCCAGATCATCAGGTAGAAGATGACCAGGAAGCCGACCAGGAAGATCCATTCAAAACCGCCACCCATTGGGGCAGCAGCAGGTGCAGCAGCGTCCGCGAAAGCGGAAGAGATGAAAAAGCTCATTAAGCACTCCAGTTGCAATGTTGTTTCTTAAAGGTCCGGAACTCAGTCCAAGGGCGGCACAGGCAGCCCGCGCTTGGCATAGAAGGCGTCGACAAAGGTGGCCAATGTACCCTGTTGAATAGCCTCGCGCAAACCAGCCATGAGCACCTGATAGTGGCGCAAATTATGGATGGTATTGAGCATGCTACCCAGCATTTCGCCGCACTTGTCCAGGTGATGCAGATAAGCGCGGGAGAAGTTCTGGCAGGTGTAGCAATCGCAGGTCGGATCCAGCGGCGAATCATCATGGCGATGGAACGCGTTGCGGATCTTGATGACACCCGTGTCGATAAACAGATGCCCATTGCGGGCATTGCGGGTTGGCATCACGCAATCGAACATGTCCACACCGCGGCGCACACCCTCAACGAGATCTTCCGGCTTGCCAACCCCCATAAGGTAACGAGGTTTGTCAGCAGGCATCATCGCCGGCAGGTAATCCAGCACCTTGATCATTTCGTGCTTGGGCTCGCCGACCGACAAACCGCCGATGGCCAGGCCGTCGAAGCCGATCTTGTTCAGGCCTTCGAGCGAGCGCTCGCGCAGGTTCTGGTGCATGCCGCCCTGAACGATACCGAACAGTGCCGCCGTGTTGTCGCCATGGGCATTCTTGGAGCGCTGCGCCCAGCGCAACGACAGCTCCATGGAGACACGGGCAGTGTCTTCATCGGCCGGGTACGGGGTGCATTCGTCGAAAATCATCACCACGTCAGAGCCCAGATCGCGCTGGACCTGCATCGACTCTTCGGGGCCCATGAACACCTTGGCACCATCTACCGGCGAAGCGAAGGTCACGCCTTCTTCCTTGATCTTGCGCATGGCGCCCAGGCTGAACACCTGGAAACCGCCGGAGTCGGTCAGGATCGGGCCCTGCCACTTCATGAAATCGTGCAGGTCGCCGTGTTTTTTGATGACTTCAGTGCCTGGGCGCAGCCACAGGTGGAAGGTATTGCCCAAAATCATCTGCGCGCCGATCGCTTCGATATCGCGGGGCAGCATGCCCTTGACCGTACCGTAAGTACCGACCGGCATGAACGCTGGGGTTTCAACCACACCACGGGGGAAGGTCAAACGACCGCGACGAGCCTTGCCATCAGTGGCCAGCAGCTCGAAGGACATACGACAGTTGCTCATGCTTGATCCTCTGGGGCCGGGGCTGGAGCCGTCGGCGCAGGATTGCGGGTGATGAACATTGCATCACCGTAACTAAAGAAGCGGTACCCATGTTCAACCGCAGCCTTGTAGGCCGCCATGGTTTCGGGATAACCGGCGAATGCCGAAACCAGCATCAGCAGCGTGGATTCCGGCAGATGGAAATTGGTCACCAGCGCGTCGACCACATGAAAGGGTCGACCGGGGAAGATAAAGATATCGGTATCGCCACTGAACGGCTTGAGCACGCCATCGCGCGCGGCACTTTCCAGCGAACGCACGCTGGTGGTACCCACGGCGATCACCCGCCCGCCACGGGCACGGCATGCGGCCACGGCATCGACCACATCCTGGCCCACTTCGAGCCATTCGGTGTGCATATGGTGATCTTCAAGACGCTCGACCCGCACCGGCTGGAATGTACCCGCGCCCACGTGCAAGGTCACGAATGCCGTCTCGACGCCTTTGGCGGCGATGGCCTGCATCAGCGGCTCATCAAAGTGCAGCCCTGCCGTTGGCGCCGCGACGGCACCCAGGCGCTGGGCGTAGACCGTTTGATAGCGCTCGCGGTCCGAACCTTCGTCCGGGCGGTCGATATAGGGTGGCAATGGCATATGCCCGACACGGTCCAGCAGCGGCAATACCTCTTCGGCAAAGCCCAGCTCGAACAGCGCATCGTGACGCGCCAGCATCTCGGCTTCGCCACCGCCATCAATCAGGATCTTCGACCCGGGTTTTGGCGACTTGCTGGAACGCACATGGGCCAGCACGCGGTGGCTGTCGAGCACCCGCTCAACCAGAATTTCCAGCTTGCCGCCCGAGGCCTTCTGGCCAAACAGACGGGCCGGAATCACCCGGGTATTGTTAAACACCATCAAATCGCCCGGACGCAAATGTTCAAGCAAATCAGTGAATTGACGATGTGCCAGTACGCCGCTCTCCCCGTCCAGGGTCAGCAGGCGACTGTTGCGGCGCTCCGCCAAAGGATGGCGTGCGATGAGCGAATCAGGGAGTTCGAAAGTAAAGTCAGCAACGCGCATGATAGGTTTCGTCTAGCAGGGCCGGGGAGTTTAACGGACTTGGCAAAAATAGACCAATAAGTTGTTGACCGACCTAAACCTCATCTCTATACTTCGCCGCCATTGAGCCCTGATGGCGGAATTGGTAGACGCGGCGGATTCAAAATCCGTTTTCGAAAGAAGTGGGAGTTCGATTCTCCCTCGGGGCACCAAACATAGATTCAAGGTGCCGCTCAATGCACCCTGGATATACAGAGAAACCGGCCACCGCGCCGGTTTTTTTGTGCCTGCGATTTGTCCCGCCCGGGCTGACCTGCTTGCCCTCAGCCCGTACCCCCATCACCCACAGGTTATGGCGCTCAAGATTGCGGAACGCGCTCGATATAGGATTTGAAGCACTGCCCCTTCACCTTGTTGCTGAACTTTTCTGCAGCAGCCCATTTTTTTTCTTCTGTATCTTCTATCGGGTATGCCTGGGCATCGCGCACAAATAGCACGCGCATCTTCCTGGTGATGTCTGAAGGCTCATGGTAGGCATCGTAGACATAATCTACGGGCCTGCCCTCCTGTCGACTCAACATGATTGAGGCCGCATCAAGTGCCCAGCCGTCGCAATAAGACACTTCGCCGTTACTGAACTGGATAACGCCGTCCTTCATGGTCCAGGCCCCGGCTCCGCCCGCTGCGAGCAAGCCCATTGCAGCTACCAGGGCTGACGCTGTCTTGCGCATGTTCATCTTCCTTCCCTGAAAAAACCGGAGGGTATCACCGCATCAACCTAAATGCTGAAAGCCTCTTGTGCTGCCCCTTGGCCTTTTTTTTCGCCAGCAGAAAAGCGATGATCGCCGCCCGGCATCAACGTAGAGGATCTTGTCGATGGAATTGCCACTGGAATCAGTCGCCCTTTATGCACTCAAGCTGGCGTACGAGTCCGAAGGTTCGAGCCCGATTTTGCGCGACGACCCGGCCATGAGCGACTATCAACGCGATGTCTTTGCCTTTGACCTGCGCAAGGGCGATATCGACGCCATCCAGGATAAAATCGAGCGCTGTGTCGCACTGGCGCTGGACGCCCTGGGCGGCGCGCAAACGGTCATGGGCCGCGAACTGCAAAAGCTGGCCGCCGGTTTCAGCAATGCGCAGACCCCGGAGCAAATGCACCCGGCGCTGCTGACGCTCAAGGATTACCTCAAGGACGTGCAGTAATCACTGCCCCTGGACGGACTCGATATAGGCCAGCAGATTGTCGATCTTCTCTTGATCGCTGATGCCCCAAAAGATCATCCGCGTGCCGCTCACCACTTTTTTCGGTGCTTCTATATAGGCCGCCAGTTTTTCCCGCGTCCATACAACACCTGAGTTTTTCATGGCGTCGGAATACTGGTAGCCCTCGCTGGTGCCGGCCAGCCGTCCGATCACACCATTGAGTTGCGGACCAAAACCATTGCGGGCGTTTTCGCCGATGCTGTGGCAGCTGCCACAGGTTTTGGTGAACAGCCTGCCCCCCGCTTCGGCATCCCCTGCAGCTATCGCGCCGTGACTCAACAGCGCGGCACAAAGGCTAAGGATCAACAAGGCTGGGTACTTCATCGGTCACTCCATCAGGTAAGGGTGTTCAGGCTCAGGCGGCAATTATGCCTGCCCGCCAGCGGTTACACCTTGCTGGTGGTCAAGACAGGGCTTACCCGGCAAACCCGCCTTCATCCAGAAACGTACGTTCCTCCACGGTGGTATCGCGCCCCAGGACATGATTGCGATGGGGGAAACGCCCAAAACGCTGGATGATCACGGCGTGTTCTTCAGCCCAGACGCTGGCTTGCGGCCCAAGACTGTGGTGCAGTTGCAGGGACAGCTGTTGGTCGGCACTGTCTTCGGAATGCTCGAACGGCAAATAACAGAACACTCGCAAGTCGGCCTCGAACGCCTTGTCCATACCGCCATTGATCATCTCCCGGGCATAAAAGCGCGCCAGCGAGTCGGTGGCAAACATATGTGCGGTTCCACGAAAGGCATTGCGCGGGTACTGGTCCAGCAGCAACAGCAACGCCAGGGCGCCTTCAGGTTGCGCCAGCCAGTGCTCCAACTTGCGACTGGCCGCCAGGAAATGAGCGCTGTAGAAAGTGTCGCGAAACAAGGTATCGAAGGCTTCATCCTTGGCAAACCAGTGCCTGGGGCCAGCCTGTTTCCAGAACTCGATTACCGCCTGCGGTGTTATTTGCTGATCCTTCCCGGTCGCTGCCACAGTTTATTCCTCAGGTTGTTGGCCAAGCCTCAACTGTAGGCCTGCTCCGCCAGCAGCACCACCGCAATCAGGATCATTATCGCCCCCGATACCCGGCTGACATTCTTTGCAGCACCTGGCCGGGTGCGCAACACGGCGTGGGCACTGAAACCCACCGCCAGATACACCAGCGCGCAGCTGACTGCATGCAGCCCGCCCAGGGCAATGATCTGTGTCGGTATCGACCAGTTCGACAGCGGGTCGGTGAACTGCGGCAAAAGCGCCAGAAACAACAGCAGCACCTTGGGATTGAGGCCGCTGACACACAACCCCTTCCACGCCCAGCGCGACCATGAATCAGACGCCTGCCCCTGCCCGGACTGGGGGGTTGCGGGGTCCCTGAGCATGCACACACCCAGCCAGAGCAAATACAGCGCCCCCGCAACCGTCAGCACGCTGAGGATCATCGGATTGCGCGCCACCAGCCCGCCCACGCCTGCCGCCACAATCACCGTAGCCAGCAAATGCCCCGAGAGCATACCCGCCACCGCTGGCGTCACCAGCCGCCCGCGCATGCCCGCGGAAATCGCATAGGCCCAGTCTGCGCCGGGGGTGATGATAAACAAGAACGATACCGCCCAAAACGCGGCCAGGACGCTGAGTGTCACGGGACATTTCCTTTCTACGCTGGAACTTTGATGATGAGAGTTGGGCCACAAGACCCGCGCCGCTGCTCTCAGGGAAGGTCTCAGCGGGCAAAAGAAGAATAAGCAAATGCCGCCAGGATTATCTTTCGTTTATCCTAAGCAACAGTCATAAACGGGAAAGGTTCTTCCATATGGATCGCATTGACAGGAATATTCTTGCGCAGCTGCAAGCTGATGGCCGACTTTCCCTCACCGAACTCGCAGAACGGGTGGGTTTGAGTCTCTCACCCTGCCATCGGCGCGTACGGGCGCTGGAAGACTCGGGGGTGATCCTTGGTTATCGCGCCCTGCTGGCGCCGAGTGAGCTGGGACTTAACTTTTCCGCCATGGTGTTTGTCACCCTGCGCGAAGTGACCCGTCAGGCGATTGCCGATTTTGAAGCGGCAGTGATCGAGACCTCGCAGATCGTCGACGCACAAAGGCTGTTTGGTGACCCGGACTACCTGCTGCATGTGGTCGCCGCCGACCTGCCGGCCTTCCAGCAGCTCTACGATGAGCGCCTGACCTCACTGCCCAACGTGCAACGCCTGACGTCCACGCTGGTAATGAAGCGGGTTATTCAGGACCGGATGCTGCCGTTGTGAGGCGGCATAAAAACATGTGGGGGCTGGCTTGCCTGCGATGCAGACGATGCGCTGTCACTGTAAAACCGCAGTGATCCAATCGCGAGCAAGCCCGCTCCCACAGGACGAGTGCAACCCGCCAATTAATCCGCCAACGGCATCAGCCCGACGGTCAGGGCATCAAGCAAAGCACTGACCTTGGGCAGGGCCTTGCGGCTTTTTGGCCACACCAGGTTGATCGCCAGCCCCTCGCTCGCCAGATGCGGCAGCACCTGCACCAGTGAACCATCAGCCAGATGCTGCTTGATCAGCCAGGTAGGCAGTTGGGCGATGCCGCATCCCGCCAGCACCGTCATCACTTGCCCTTCACCATCTCCTACGATGTACCTGGCGGGCATCACCCGGCGCTCTATCTCTCCGGGGCGGCTGCCTGCGAAGTTCCAGGGGCTGACCGTGCCGTCGGCCCGCCCATAGGCCACACACTGGTGATGCGCCAGATCGCGGTCGGTCACAGGCGTGCCGTGAATGTTCAGATAAGCCGGCGCAGCACAGAACACATGCCGCTCGCGCCCCAGAAAGCGATGCTCCAGCGCCGCTGGCCAGATATCCGCCCCACCGACCCGCACGACAATATCCACGCCCTCTTCGACCGGGTCGATAAAGCGGTCGGAGAACGAAATATGCGGCAGCAGCAGTGCGTGTTTTTGCACAAACTGCAAAATCACCGGCAACGCCTGCAAACGCCCGAAGGCCGCCGGCAAGTCAATGCGGATCCTGCCCTGCGGCTCGGCATTGTCGGCCTGCATGGCCAGCTCGGCCTCCTCCAGTTCGGCCAGAACCCCGGTACAGGTCCGGTAAAAAGCCGCTCCGCCATCGGTCAATGCCAAGCGCCGCGTGGTGCGCTGGAACAAGCGCACCCCAAGCCTGCCTTCCAGCCGGGCGATGCCCTTGCTGATCGCCGAGGCCGTCAGGTTCAAACGCTCGGCAGCAGCCCTGAAGCTGCCCGAGTCGGCGACACAGACAAATACATCGATACCTTTCAGGCGCTCGGAAGCAAACATGCACGCCCCTCATTAGTGAATTCAGTTCATCTTATTAGATAAAAGGCATCCTAAATACGCCAGCAATTCCCCAGTAAGCTTTTACACCACGAACTTACTCAAGCATCAGGCGTATTTATGACTTCGCACAAACCCACCGTTTTAATCACCGGCGCCACCGGCCAGATCGGCGGCGACACCCTGCGCAACCTGCTGGCTGACAAGACCATTACCCTGGTCGCGGCCGTGCGCTCCCACGCCAAGGCCCAGCCATTTACTGCACAGGGCATTCGCACCGTGATCATGGATTTCGACCAGGAACACACCCTGGCCCCGGCGCTGGAGGGTATCGACCGCGCCCTGCTGGTCACCGGCTACACCGTGGACATGCTGCGCCAGAGCAAGGCATTCATCGACCAGGCGAAAAAATCCGGCGTGCAGCATTTGGTGCATCTGGGCGCCTGCGGGCGGGACGACACCACCATCGGCCACTGGGCCTGGCACCAGTTTGTAGAACGTTATATCGAGTGGTCCGGTTTCTCGTTTACCCATTTGCGTCCCGAGTGCTTTATGCAAAACCTGCTCAGCTACGATGGCACCCGCGCAGTCATCAACGGAGTGATCGAGCAGTACACCGGTGATACGCGGTTCAGCTGGGTTGACGGCGAAGATGTGGCCCGGGTGGCCGCACAAGCTTTGTTGCACCCGCAAAAGCATGCAGGTCAGACCTATCGACTGGGCTACGACGTACAGTCCTATGGCGATATCGCCGCGATCATGACCCGCCTGCTGGGCCAGCCATTTCGTTATGACGCACAGTCACCGGACGTATTTGTGCAGAACATGCGCGCGGCAGGTGCAGAAATGGCTTATATGACCTGCGTACAGGACAACTTCACGCGCATGGCCGCCGGGCAAATTCCCGGGGTTGAAGAAACCTTCGACAACTTCAGCCAGATCACCGGGCGCCAGCCGGTGCGCTGGGAAGACTTTGTGCAAAAGCACCGCAAGATGTTTGCCTATTGATTCAACCCTGTCGCCGCTGCCACAGGCTGCGATGGGGCGCGCAGCCAGCGGCAGTGGCTACAGGTCAGCTGTGCAAGGCAAACGGTGTCACGCCAGTTGCTGGCGCATCGCCATTTCCACCCCGCGAATCTCGGCCAGGCCCTTGAGGCGACCGATCAGCGAATAACCCGGGTTGCTCTTGCGGTGCTGGTCATCGAGCAACTGATGACCGTGATCCGGGCGCAGCGGCAAGCGCGGGCCGCCCTCACGTTCACGGCGCAGATCCTCGGCCACCAGCGCACCGATCACCCCGACCATGTCCACATCACCTCCCAGGTGATGGGCTTCGTGGAAGCTGCGCGGATCGGCCTCGCGGCGGGTCGAGCGCAGGTGGGTGAAGTAGATGAAGGGCGCAAACTGTTTGGCCATCGCCACCAGATCATTGTCTTCACGCACGCCATAAGACCCGGTGCAAAAAGTCAGGCCATTGGCCGGGCTTGGCGCGGCATCCAGCAACCATTGCGCATCTGCGGCAGTCGACAGGATACGCGGCAGGCCCAGCAACGCCCGCGGCGGATCGTCCGGGTGGATGGCCATGCGCACACCCACTTCCTCTGCGACCGGAATCACTTCACGCAAGAAATGCCCCAGGTGCTCACGCAACTTCGCCTCGTCGATCTCGGCGTAGGTGCGCAGCAAGGCGCGGAAATCTTCCAGGCTGTAGTGCTCTTCTGCGCCAGGCAGACCGGCAATCAGCGTGTTGACCAGGCTGGTATTCTGCTCAGGGGTCAGCTTTTCAAAGTAGGCCCTGGCTTGCGCGATATCCTCGGCACTGTACTCGGCCTGCGCCTCCGGGCGCTGGAGGATAAACAGGTCAAATGCGGCAAAGGCGGTCTGGTCAAAACGCAGGGCCCAGCCACCGTCATCCATCTCCCAGGCCAGGTCGGTGCGGGTCCAGTCCAGCACCGGCATAAAGTTGTAGCAGACGATATCGATGCCGCAACTCGCCAGATTGCGCACGCTTTGCTGATAGTTGGCGATGTACTCGTCACGGCGACCACAGCCGCGCTTGATGTCTTCGTGCACCGGGATGCTTTCCACCACCGACCAGGTCAGGCCAGCGTCTTCGATCATCTGCTTGCGTGCCGCAATCGCTGCCACCGGCCATACCTGGCCATTGGGGATGTCGTGCAAGGCAGTGACAATCCCGGTGGCTCCGGTCTGGCGCACATCTGCCAGTGAAATCGGATCCTGGGGGCCAAACCAGCGCCAAGTCTGTTCCATGTCTATCTCCCTTCTTGTTAGTTATGTGCTGCAAAAGTTTTTAGCTGAGCCGTCATACCGGCCTGCTCAATGGCGCTGTAAGCGCGCTGCACCGCATCGCGAAAGGCCGGCCGCGCCGACAGCGCGAGCGGGAATACCTGCTCCAGATCGAGAAAGGCATCGACGCGCTGTGCCCCGTCAAGGCTGCCCGCCAGATCGGCAAACGTGGCGCTTAGCGGGTCATCGACCACATGGGCTTCACGGCCCGGCAAAGGCCGGGTGCAGTAGTGAATCCAGGCTGCAACCCCCAGCGCGATACAGTCAACGTCGCGCCCCGCTTCAAGCAGTGCCTGTGCACCCTGGAGCCAGCGCTGCGGCAGTTTTTGCGAACCATCCATGGCGATCTGGCGCAACCGGTGTTGCAGGCTGTCATTGGCAAACCGCGCGCACAGGTCACGGCCATAACTCGTTACGTCGATCTGCGCCGGCATATCCAGCGTCGGTGCGGCCTCTTGGGCCATATAGCGCTGGATAAACAACAGCAAATCAGGATCGCTGATGGCCTCGAATACCGTCTCGTGGCCCGCCAGCAAACCGATATAGGCCAGCAGCGAATGGCTGCCGTTGAGCATGCGCAGCTTCATGGTCTCGAACGGCCGTACATCCGCGACCATCTGCACGCCGTCCAGCTCCCAGTCCGGGCGCCCCTGGGGGAAGTGATCCTCGATCACCCACTGGCTGAAGCTTTCACACACCACTGCCGCGGGGTCCTGGCAGCCAAGCTGCTGCAGGTCGCTGAACGCTTGCGCATCCATGGCCGGAACAATGCGGTCGACCATACAACCGGGGAATGCCACGTGCTGCCCGATCCAAAGCGCCAGCTCACTGCCTTTAACCGCCAACCCCATGACCGCCTGACGGGTGCGCTGGCCGTTGTCCGGCATGTTGTCGCAGCACAGTACGGTAAAGGCCGGGATACCCGCCTGGAACCGGCGGCGCAGGGCCTCCAGCACAATCCCCGGTGCCGTACGTGGTGCTTGCGGGTGGGCAAGATCGTGGATAACACCCGGGTCTTGCAGGCGTAACTGGCCAGTGGCCGGGCTCAGGCAATAACCTTTTTCGGTAACCGTCAGGGTCACAATCCGTGTCTGCGGATCGGCCATGCGCTGCAACAGCTGCTCCAGTTCCGCGCCGCCATCACCGGCGTACAGGGCCTCACGCAATACCGTGATCTCGCGCAACGTCACCTGCTCGCGGTCACGATACTCGGCCACCGAGTAACGGCATTGCTGCTCGCGCAACTGCTCTACCAGGGTCCGGTTGGAACGCAGGTTGGCGCTGCACAAGCCCCACGGACCCTCACCGTGACGGTTGTGATGGCGTTGCAGATAGACCGCCTGGTGAGCACGATGAAACGCCCCCAGGCCCAGATGCACGATCCCGATTTCAGCTGCTGCGGCCACTGCGGGTACTGGTTGAATCACAGGCATCGACAGGCTCCTCAAGGATGGCTCAGGGCGGCAGCCGGCAAGACGCTGCCTGCTGGTGGTACGGCTTCATCGATCACCGGCAGTGGTTTGACATAGCGCGCTACACATACTGCACCGATGATGGTCAGCACACCGGCCAACAGGAAGGCGCTGGTGAACGAACCGGTGAACTGCACCAGGAAGCCGGTCAGGGTCGGACCGATAATGCCCGAGGTGTTGGCCAGAAAATGCATGAAGCCACTGACTCCGCCGACGCGGGCAGCAGGTACCGTGTCCTGGATGATTGCCCAGTAAATGGCACCGGTGAGGTACAGAAAGAACACCGCCAGGGCCACCAGAATCACGGCCGGGTACAGGGTGGTGACGAGCCCGGCAAGGCCGATGCACACGGCACAGGCCAGCAGACAGGTCACCAGTACCACTTTGCGTGAAAACATCATCCGCCCGGTTTTCTTGAACACGAAGTCGGAAATGAAACCGCCCAGTGCCAAACCGAGGAAGCCCAGCAACCATGGAATGACCGTGGCGATACTCATCTCTTTAACGTTGAGGCCGTGGGCCATCGTCAGGTAGCTGGGGAACCAGGTCAGAAAGAAGAACAGTGTGTAGTTGTACGAAAAGAACGCCAGCGAGGTGAACAGCACGGTCGGCTGCTTGAGGTAGTAACGCAGCGGGTGCACCGGCTGCGCCGCCATCTCGCTCTGGCCTTCGCCTTGCGCAATCTCTTCGGCAACCTTGCCGGTGGGCTTGTCCTTGACGAATTTGTACCAGACCGCCGCCCACACCAGGCCAATCAGCATGATGATGATGAACGACACCTTCCAGCCGTAGCTGATGGCGATAAAGCCCACTACCGGTCCGGAAATAGCCCCACCCAACGGGGTGCCGGACATGGAGGAACCCAGCGCCCGTGCCCGTTGCTTGGGGGTGTACCAGTTGTTGACCATCTTGCTGGTGGTCACGCTCAACGGGCCTTCACCCATGCCGAACAGGATGCGGATAAACACCAGCGACATAAAGCCGACGGTCAATACCGTCAGACCGCTGAACAACGACCACAGCACCATGGCCAGCAGCAGTGTGGTTTTCGCCCCGTAGCGGTCAGCAGCCCAGCCGCCGATAAAGTTGAATGCCGCATAGCCGACGAAAAAACTGCTGAAAATCATGCCCATCTCACCCGTGGTCAGACCGTAGTCTTTCTGGATGAAGGGGGCGGCCACAGACAATGCCGAGCGATCCAGGTAGTTAATAACGCCTGCCAGGAACAGCATGATGATGACTAAGGTACGACCTTGACCAAACATTGGAACCTCCCGCTTGTTTTTGTATTCGGTGAGGGTGCCCGCTGGGGGCACGTGTATCGGTTGAATCCTTGACGCCGAAAGCCGTAACGCCTGACCTGTAGCCGCCGGAAGCGCAGCGCGGCTGCGCTTCTGAACGGCTACAGGGCGCTGTTGAGTTGCACCAGCACCTTGCGGGTCTGCTCGGGGTGGTTTTCGATCAGGGCAATCGCTTCCGGCATTTCATCGAACTGGATGCGGTGGCTGATCATTTCCTGAACCTGCAACTTGCCGCTGGCAATCAGTTCAATCACCCGCGCGAACTTGCGGTTGTTGAGCCGCGATCCCACCAGGGTCAGTTCTTTCTTGATCATTTCCAGCTGCACCAGATCGGTGGGCGTGGTGCTGAAACCCAGCAGGCCGATACGGCCGGCCGGTGAGGCAATACGCACCATTTGCGGCATCAGCGCCGGGATGCAGGCAGCATCGACAATCAGTGGCACGCCTTCGCCATGGGTCAACTCGCGCATCGTCGCCTCGACATCCACCTCCTTGCCGTTGAGGGTGCGGCTGGCGCCCAGGGCGCGGGCGGTTTGCAGGCGCTCGTCAATCACGTCAGTCACGGTAATGTCGGTCAGCCCCAATGCCCGGGCCATTTGCACCAGGGTCAGGCCGATCACCCCGGCGCCGTAGATCAGCAGGCTGTCGCCGGGGTGCGGCTGCATGCGATCCAGCACGTTAAGGGCAATGGAGTACGGTTCCACCAGCGCGGCATGGCTCAGCGACATAGTGTCCGGCAGGCGATAAACATTGCTCGCAGGCACGCAGACTTGCTCACTGAAACCACCGTCACGGTGCACACCGATCACTTGCAGTTGGGTGCACACATTGGGCCGATTGATGCGGCACGGGTAGCAGGTACCGCAGCTGATCACCGGGTCGATGCACACACGGTCGCCGACCTTGATCTGCGCAACGTCTGCACCCACTTCGCTGACCACTCCGGAAAACTCATGGCCGGTAATCCGAGGGAAGCGCACAAAGGCGTTTTGCCCGTGAATGATGTGCAGGTCCGAACCGCAGATTCCGGCATAGGCGACGTCGACCCTGACTTCACTGCGAGACAGTTGCGGGACATCGACCTGGGCCAGGCCGAATTCAAAGGGAGCTCTTACTTGAAACGCTTTCATCGGGTAACTCCTGCCAGGACATGACGCCCCGTTTTTTATAGTTATTAAACAGTCGAGCAATCAGCTTTAAGCGGTATTACCAGTGCCAGAGCGTGCCATCTTCCAGGCGGTTGACCGGCAGGCTGGCGCGCTTGTAGGGGTACCTGGCAGCCAGTTCTTCGTTGATGTCGACGCCATGGCCCGGGGTTTCACCCGGGGTGAAATGGCCGTCCTCAAAGCGATAGGCATGGGGGAAGACGTCATCAGTCAGCGGGTCGTGGGGCATGTGCTCCTGAATGCCGAAGTTGGGCACCCAGGTATCGAAATGCAGCGCCGCGCCCATGGTCACCGGCGACAGGTCGGTGGCGCCATGAAAGCCGGTGCGCACCTGGTACAACGCGGCAAAGTCGGCGATCCGCCGTACATGGGTAATACCGCCCGCGTGAACCAGGGTGGCGCGGATATAGTCGATCAGTTGTTCCTGAATCAGCTCGCGGCAGTCGTGAATAGAGTTGAACACTTCACCCACCGCCAGCGGGGTTGTGGTGTGCTGGCGGATAAGTCGAAATGCCTCCTGGTTTTCTGCCGGGGTGCAGTCTTCCAGCCAGAACAGGTTGAAAGGCTCCACAGCCTTGCCCAGGCGCCCCGCTTCGATCGGTGTCAGGCGGTGGTGAACGTCATGCAGGATGTGCAGGTCATCGCCAAAGCGCTCGCGCACGGCGGCAAACAGCTTGGGTACATGATTGAGGTACTTGGCGGTGTCCCAGACATGCTCTGCTGGCAGGTCGCTGTCGGCCGGTTCATAGCGTTCGCCACTGCGCTTGGCCACGCCATAGGTGGTGGCAATGCCCGGAATGCCGCATTGCACACGTACCGCCTTGTAGCCCAGTTCCACATGACGGGCCACTTCGGCCAGGCAGCCTTCGATGTCCTTGCCCGTGGCATGCCCGTACACCATTACCCGCTCGCGGCTTTTGCCGCCGAGCAGCTGGTACAGGGGCATGTTGGCTGCCTTGGCCTTGATGTCCCACAGTGCCACGTCAACGGCGGCAATGGCGGTCATGGTCACAGGGCCACGACGCCAGTAGGCACCGCGGTAAAGGTACTGCCAGATGTCTTCGATACGTCGCGCATCACGTCCGATCAACGCGGGCAGCACGTGTTCTTCGAGGTAGGCGACAACCGCCATTTCGCGGCCGTTCAAAGTCGCATCGCCAATGCCGTAGACCCCCTCGTCAGTGACGATTTTCAGGGTGATCAGGTTGCGACCCGGACAGGTGACAATCACGCGTGCTTCAACAATTTTCATCGGTTCAGGCCTCGGCGACAGAAGAAAATACAGGCATGTTCAGGCTTGGCATGGCCGCTGCGGGAATCAGCGCGCCGGGATGCTGCACCACTTCTGCGGCCAGCGTGTGCCCCCAGCGCGCAGCCTGTTGCGGCTCACCGCCTTGCAAGCGGCAGGCAAGGTACGCAGCACTGAAAGAGTCACCTGCCGCCGTGGTATCGACGATCTGCCGCACCTGTTCGGCGGGCACCTCGAAACGCCCGATCGGGCACTGGATAAGGCACGAAGCCGGGCCACGCTTGAGAGCCACTTCGCCCACACCAAACCGGGCATAGGCGCCAAACAGGGCTTCGGGATCGGCATAGCCGAACAACGCAGCATCGTCTTCCCAGGTGATCAGCGCCAGATCGGTCAGGCGCAGCATGTCGCTGTACGCCTTGCGTGCAGAAGACGCATCTGGCCACAGGTGTGGGCGGTAGTTGTTGTCAAAGACAATGCGCGTGCCGCTCTGGCGCGCTTGGCCCAGGGCCTGCATCAGGCGCTCGCGGCCGCCGGCGGTGAGGATCGCCAGGCTGATGCCGCTCAGGTACACATAGTCGTAGTCGGCCAGGGCGCGCAGTACGTCATCGGCTTCTGGTCCGTCGAAAACCCGTCGGGCGGCGGCTTCTCCGCGCCAGTAGGCAAAGCGGCGCTCACCCTGGTCATCGGTCTGGATGAAATACAAACCGGGCAGCGCGTCCTTGATCACTCGCACATGCTGATCGCCGACACCCTCATCACGCCAGAGCTGGCGCATGGCAACGCTGAAAGCGTCTGCGCCGATGGCGGTTACATAGTCGGCAACAATACCGTTGCCAGCCCCCAGACGTGACAGATAGACCGCTGCATTGAGCGTATCGCCGCCAAAGGTCTGGCTGAAAAGCGCTCCTGGCAGACCGCGCATCTCAATCATGCACTCGCCCACCAGAGCGACTCGTCGGGGGTGGGGCAAATCGGCCTGTGGGCAATGCCCGAGGGTTACCGTCATCACTTCGCGCCTTGTTTTTATGGGTCGCTTGGCGTCGATACAGGCACGGGTCGTGTCCTTGCATCGAGCTGATTATTATTTTCGGAACGGCGTTTCATTTCATTGCTTGAGGGCGAGTTTAATCAAAATCCCCGCACCGTCAAGAAAAATGAAACAGCGTTTCGTTTCCCTACGGTATATCCTTGTTTTTTTCATTTGCGTTGGAGCCTTCATGGACAACAGCACCACCCAGAACAATGAACTGGTCTCTGCAGTCGGCCGCACCATGGCCGTGCTTGAAGCGCTGGCCGAGCACCCGGAAGAGAGTGGCGTGTCCGAAATCGCGCAAAAACTGGATATGTCAAAAAGCACGGTCTATCGCTTTTTGCAGTCGCTCAAGGCCCGTGGTTATGTGGTTCAGGATGCTGAAGACCGCTACCGCCTGAGCGTGCGGTTGTTCGAACTGGGTGCCCAGGCCCTGCCCCATCTGGATATCGTGCGCGAAGCCGAGCCGGGGATGCGCCGGATCAACGAACTGACCGGGGAAACCGTGCACCTGGGCATCCTCGACGAAGGCAGCATCGTCTACGTGCACAAGATCGACTCCAAATACAACCTGCGCATGTATTCGCGTATCGGCCGTCGGGCGCCGCTGTACTGCACCGGCATCGGAAAGGTGCTGATGGCCTGGCTGAAAGAGGATGAGTTGCTGGCACATTTGCGCGAAGAGAGCTTCGAGCGGCGTACCGCCAACACCCTCACCAGCATCGACGAATACCTGCAGGAACTGGCTGTGGTACGCCAGCAGGGTTATGGCGAAGACCATGAAGAATTTGAAGACAACATGCGTTGTTTATCAGCCCCCATCCGCGACCGTTTCGGCCATGTGATTGGCGGCATGAGCGTATCCTTCCCGTGCTTTCGCTTTCGTGAGGAACTGAAACAGGACTACGTCAAACAACTGATGGAAGCCTCGCAGCAGGTTTCAAGTCAGTTGGGCTGGCATCCGCAAGGGTAAAGTAGGGGGCTGTTGCGCTGTGTGGTAAAGCGCAGCCCCTACGCTAACGCGAATACAACCCAACTGCAATAAACACCTTGAATGCGATAAACTGCCCGCCGTTTAAAAAACGGCAAGGACTCCACCGGCTAGCCTCTCGCACAAGGATCGTCATGTTCAAACCCTCTTTCCCCCTCGCCCTGACAGCGGTGCTGCTTGCAGGTTGCCAGTCAGCGACCATTGACCCCGATAGCCCGCCCAAGCTCACCCAAGCCCAGGAAAAGGAGCAGGCGGTACAACGCGGTGTGTATGAAAAACTGATCAGCAGTGTGCTCGCCCGTGAGGGCGACCTGGCTAATACCCAAGGGCGCGATGGCAGTTTCAATCTGATGCTGACCCTCGATGACAAGAACCGCATCATTGGCTGCGGCACTCAACCCAACAAGAAAGTGGATGCCAGGGTTTACCCCTACAATCGCAAGCTGGCCCTGGACCTGCGGTCTATCTGCTGGACAGCGGTGTTCCCCGAGCTGCCCTCGTCACTGATCGACCCCAAGAGCAAGACGGCAAGGGTCGTGGCGCCAATTCTGGTGTATCCATTGGTTGGGCTTTCCCCCGAGACCCGGGCACGGCGCGATGCGGCCTTGCAGGACAAGGCGCAAAACGACTTTTTGTTCAAGCAACTGCTCGCGCCGATGCCCATCGACAGCATTGGTGTCGCCACGCTGATGATGATGACTGACAGCACCGGCCAGGTGCGCGAATGTGCCGCCAGCCTTGATCCGCACGCCATGCGCCCTTCTGAGTTCAGGCATGACGATGGGTTACTTGCAGGACTGGTTCAGCGCTGCAAGCAACTGGACTTGAGCGCCATGCCGGGCTTTGTGCCCAACACCCAGGGCATGAGCAGCGCGTTTTATCGCGTCGAGTACACGCCCTGGAAAGCCGGGCTCAAGCCCGCTCAATCGCAAAGTTGTTCCACGACTGGCTCACAGGCATCAACTCAAGGCTGTTGATATTGATGTGCGCCGGCTGGTTGAGAATCCAGAAAATCGTTTCGGCTATGTCCGCTGGCTGAATCGCCTGGGCGCCGGCGTAGACCGAATCATATTTGGCCTTGTCCCCGGCAAAGCGCACCAGCGAAAACTCGCTCTCGCACAGGCCAGGTTCAAGGTTGGTGACGCGCACGCCGGTACCCTGCAGGTCACAGCGCAGGTTCAATGAGAACTGCCGCACAAAGGCTTTGCTCGCGCCATACACATGACTGCCAGGGTACGGCCAGTTACCGGCAATAGACCCCAGATTGACGATGCCTGCCCCGGCACCGTGAGCGATCAACCGTGGCAGCAGCAAGCGCGTGCTGTACAGCAGGCCCTTGATATTGGTGTCGACCATGGTCTCCCAGTCATCCAGCGAGCACTCGGGGGCTGGCGCGGTGCCCAAGGCCAGCCCGGCATTATTGATCAGCCCGCGTAACCTGCTGAATTCCGCAGGCAGATGTTCAATGGCCTGCTCCATCGCGACACGGTCACGCACGTCCACCACCAGCGGCAAGATTCTGGCTTGCGCACACAGCTCGTCAGCCAGTGCATGCAGGCGCTCGGCCCGGCGACCGGTAAGCACCAGCGACCAGCCTGCGGCAGCAAAACGACGGGCACAGGCTTCGCCAAAACCGGACGTGGCACCGGTAATAAAAACAGTCGGCATCATAGACAGCTCCTTGGGATCGATCAGGACCACGACCGGCCCAGCAGACCAACGCCTGCCAGCACCAGCAATAGCCATTGGGTAAAACGGGCGGCCTGTTCGGCCTGGATACGCGCGAACAATTGTTGCCCCAGCCACAGCCCCAGCAGCAGCGCAGGCAGCATCAGCAATGCCTGCCGGCCTGTGCCGGGGGGGATGGCCAAAGCCACCGCCAGCCCGGCCAGCGCCGCAAGATCGACGGCAAAAAAGAACATGATCAGCGTCGCTCGCAACGCCCGGGCCCGCAACCCGCAGTGGCTGAGCCACGCCACTACCAGCGGCCCGCCAATACTGAATGCGGCGATCAACGCCCCGCTGCTGCCCCCCACCAGCCAGGCACCGGCGCGACCCTCGCCCATCGGCAGGCGAATACGCGCCAGACCCAGAATCGCCAGTAGCCCCACCAACAGGTAGACCCCCACTGTCAGCCCACCGCTGTCGATACCCGTCAGCAACCAGATACCGCACGGCACTCCACACGCGGCCGCCAGCAGCAGGCGTTTGAGCAGCGGGTAATGCGCCTCGCGCCAGGCACTGCGCAACAGCATCACGCTGGACCCCACTTCCAAAAACAGCACCAGCGGCACCGCCTGTTGCAGCGACCCGAGCATCGCCAGCCCGACCACGGCAATGGCCGCAAAACCAAACCCCGTGAGCCCGCGCACCACAGCCGCCACCAGTACGCACAGCGCACTCAGGGCCCAACTTGCTTCAGGGTTCATACGCTGCTCCAGGGTGCTCAATGGCGCCACTGTAGTCAGCCGCGCGCCCCGGGGCTTAGATCCAGTCGGGGCTTTCGATGGGGCCAGAACTGGCCCTATCGAAAACCCCATCTGGATCTAAGGATTGCCCCCGGCCGTGACTAGTCTGCGAGCAACTGGCCGCACCGGACCGACCCTCAGGAGTGACATGCATGGCGACGAATCTGAACCACCAATGGATGCCTTTTACCGACAACCGTGAGTTTCACCGCGCACCGCAGTTGTTCGTCCGCGCCGAGGGCGTTCGTTACTGGAATGCCGAGGGCCGCGAACTGCTCGATGGCAGCTCCGGGTTGTTTTGCAGCGCTGCCGGCCATGGCCGTACCGAGATCGCCGAGGCGGTGTGCAAGCAATTGCTGAACCTGGATTTCACCCCGCACTTTCAACGGGCTTCGCCGTTGTCTTTCGAGCTGGCGGAACGCTTGAGCGACTTGTTGCCTGCTGGCCTGAACAAACTGTTTTTCACCAACTCCGGCTCCGAGTCGGTGGACAGCGCGATGAAAATTGCCCTGGCCTATCACCGTGCCCGCGGCGAAGCCCAGCGCACCCGGTTTGTGTCCCGCGAGTGGGCTTATCACGGCGTCAACTTTGGCGGCGTGGCCCTGTCGGGGATGATGCGCAACCGCCAGGCCTTCGCCACCGGCGGCCTGCCCCACGTCAGCCATATGCGTCACACCTGGCAAGAGGACCAGCGCTTTCAGTTGGGCGAACCGCAGCAGGGCGCCGACTTGGCCAGCGACCTGGAGCGGATCATCGCCATGCATGGCGGCGACAGCATTGCTGCCTGCTTTGTGGAGCCGATTGCCGGTTCCATCGGCGTGTATGTGCCGCCTGTGGGCTACCTCAAGCGCCTGCGCGACATCTGTGACAAACATGGGATTTTGCTGGTGTTCGATGAAGTCATCACAGGTTTTGGCCGCACCGGCCAGGCGTTTGCAGCACAGAGCTTTGAGGTGAAGCCGGACCTCATCACCCTGGCCAAGGCCCTGACCAATGGCGCAATCCCGATGGGTGCCGTGGCGGTGGACGAGGCGGTTTACGACACAGTGATCAATGCCAGCAAAGGTGGCGGCCCGGAACTGTTCCACGGTTATACCTACTCCGGGCACCCGGTGGCCTGTGCGGCAGCGCTAGCTTCGCTGGATATTTACCGGGATGAGGATTTGTTTGCCAAGGGCGCGCAACTGGCGCCGTATTTTCTGGAGTGCCTGAGCGGGTTGCAAGGCCTGCCACAAGTCAGCGACTTGCGCGGTTATGGGTTGCTCAGCGGAATACAGCTGACGCCGGGGGATGCGCCGGGAGCCAAAGGTGCGCGGGTGCAGAGGGCGCTGTATGACGCCGGGCTGCATGTTAAAACGACCGGGGATGCGATCATCTTTGCCCCGGCGCTGGTGACTGGGCGGGCGGATTTGGATGCGATGTTTGAAGTGTTGAGAGAGACGTTGGGGCGGGAGATTTTGTAAGGCTAAAGCAAGTCCCTCACCCTAGCCCTCTCCCTCTGGGAGAGGGCTGGGGTGAGGGGCTTTCAGCTCGCGCCACGCTTCACCCAGCGCCGCAATCCCCGGCTCGATCAGATCTTCGGCAATCGCCCCGAAGCCCAGCCGAAAGCAGTTGAGCGGGCGCGGCTCGCTCAAATAATGAATATCCCCCGGCTCAATCAACACACCACGCCTGGCCACCAGCCGCTGCAACACCCAGGCATCCACATCCGGCGGGCAACTGACCCACAGCGACGAGCCCCCCGCCATGCCGCTGGCATTGAGTTGCGGCAAATGCTCGGCCATGGCCCGGCTGATCACCCGCCACTTGCGCGCCAGCCGATCGCGCAACCGCCGGGCATGGGCATCGTAATGGCCCATCGATAAAAACAGCGCCAACGTACGCTGGTTGTTCGACGGCGGATGCCGGTAGATGTAACGGCGCAGCGCCCGCAGTTCATGGATCAGCTCGGCATCCGCGGCAATAAATCCCAACCGTACCCCCGGCAGCAGGCTTTTGGTCAAGCTGCCCAGATAGATCACCCGTCCGCTGTCATCAAAACTCTTCAAAGCCGGATGGTTGCTGCCCAAAAAATTCTGTTCGTTTTCGTAATCGTCCTCAATGATCAACAAGTCATTTTCACGGGCACTGGCCATCAGCTCCAGGCGTCGGTACAGCGGCATGGTCACGCCAGTGGGCGACTGATGGCTGGGCGTGCAAAACACCATCTCGCAGTCGGCCAGTTGCTCATTGACCACCAGCCCCTGGCGATCAATGCGCAGCGGTTTCAACGCGCAGCCACTCAGGCTGAAAATATTGCGCGCGTCCACATAGCCCGGATCCTCCAGCCCCATCACCAGCCCCGGGCGGCCCAGCAGCCGGGCGAGCATATACAGCGAATTCTGCGTGCCGATGGTGATCATCACTTCCTGCGTCGACACGCTGATCCCGCGTTTGGGCAACACACGCTGGACGATCTGTTCGACCAACAACGGATCGTCGAGCATCACTTGATCATCGACCCAACTGCGCATATGTGCGCCGGTGCTGGCGATGCGCGAACAGTCGCGCCAGCGGGCAGCGGTTTGCTCATCCGCCTCGACCTGACCATAGACGAACGGGTAGCGATACTCACGCCAGTTGCGCGGCTTGACAATGGCCCGCAACTGCGACGAACTGCTTTGCAGGCGCGCCTCCCAGTCCGGTGCATGGTCGGGGCGCTCGAAGATTTTTTGCGTGGCGGGTTTGAGGCTGACATTGAGCTGCTGGCGCAGGTACTTCTCGTTGATAAAGAAACCGCGCCGGTCCGATGGGATCAGATAACCATCCTGCACCAACTGCTCATACACCAGCACCACAGTATTACGCGACACGTTGAGCAG
Source organism: Pseudomonas sp. FSL R10-2964 (assembly GCF_009600035.1). NCBI lineage: Bacteria > Pseudomonadati > Pseudomonadota > Gammaproteobacteria > Pseudomonadales > Pseudomonadaceae > Pseudomonas > Pseudomonas sp. FSL R10-2964. Next base: position 55,690 of record NZ_WIWH01000034.1, read on the forward strand.
CTCACATAGCTTGCGCGATGACGGCATCGGCTCACCGGGCGGCATGGCACCGTCCAGAATCGCGCTGAGCAAGCTCTCGCGCAGTTGCTCCTGTAAGCCCCGGCCAGCTTCGAAGGGTCGAAAATAACGCTCCAACATGGTTCAAGCTCCTGGCCCGGCGCCCCGTCATGGCGCACCCAATGCGCTACAACCCTTGCCACACAAGGCCTGCAACGACCTCTGGCACCACAGCTTGCAGCAACTGGATCTAAAGCAAGCGCCGAGCCAGCGCCTAAGATCGGGCTGACAAAAACACAGACATCCCCCAGCCCGGAGTCTCACCATGCTCAAGCCCCTGAACAAATGGATCCGTCGCACCGTCTTGTTGCCCCTTACCGCTCTGAGCCTGGTAGCCACTGCCCACGCTCAGACCGTGACCATCGGCGTGCAAAGCATGTTTGCGCCCTGGAAAGACGCCATCGCGCAAAAGCAGTTCGAGCAAGCCACCGGCTGGGATATCCAGTGGCGCAACTTCGACAGCGGCGGCGACGTGATGATGGCCATGGCCTCGGGCGATGTGCAGATCGGGGTCGCCGGCAGCAGCCCGATTGCCGCCGCCGTGAGCCGCGGTGTGGATGCGCAATTGTTCTGGATTCTGGACAACATTGCCGATGCCGAGGCGCTGGTGGTACGCAATGGCAGCGGTATCGTCGCGCCACAGGACCTGGCCGGCAAAACCCTCGCCGTACCCTTTGTCTCCACCACCCACTTTCACGCGTTGTTTGCCCTTGAGCAGTTCGGCCTGACCGGCAAGGTCAAGGTTATCAACCTGCAACCTTCGGATATCCCCGCAGCCTGGGAGCGCGGTGATATCGACGCGGCGTTTATCTGGGATCCGGCCCTGGGCCGTCTCAAGCAAAGCGGCCATGTGCTGTTGACTTCGGGCCAACTGACCGACTGGGGCAAGGCCACCTTCGACGGCCTGGTGGTAGATAAACAATTCGCTGCCGCCAACGCCCCCGGCATGCAGGCGTTCACCCAGGTGCTGCAAGACAGCACCGCGGGTTACGTCAAGGCGCCAAAATCCTGGACCGCCGGCTCGTCGCAGGTCATCAACGTGGCCAAGCAGTCCGGGGCCAAACCTGAAGAAGTACCACCGGTGCTGGCGCTGTACCAGTTCCCGCTGGCCAGCGAACAGGCCGGCCCGACGTGGCTGGGCGGTGGCGCTGCCAAGGCACTGGCCGCCACCGCCGAGTTCTTGAAAGCTCAAAAGAAAATCCCGGCCTTGCTGCCTGACTACAGCGCGGCGATCAACCCGACGTTTGTGCAAAACGCCCAATAACCCGCTCCCACAGGGCATCAAGTTAATTGACGAGGAACACGCCATGCCCCTCAGCCTAAAAATTCATGATGTGTCGGTGCTCTACCCCGGGCAGCAAAAGGGTCAGCCGGTAAGGGCTCTGTCCGGGGTCAATCTGGACATTGCCGCCGGTGATTTTGTCGTCGCCCTGGGTGCTTCAGGGTGCGGCAAGACCACACTGCTCAACCTGATGGCCGGGTTTATCCAGCCCAGCAGCGGGGTAATTACCCTGGGCGACTATCACGGCCAGGTGCCCGAGCGCATCGACGGCGCCGAGCTGCGTGACCAGGTCACCGGCCCCGGCGCAGAACGCGGTGTGGTGTTCCAGAAACATGCGCTGCTGCCGTGGCTGAATGTGATCGACAACGTGGCCTTCGGTCTCAAGTTGCGCGGTATCCCCAAGGTCGAACGCGAAGAACGTGCCCTGCATTTTTTGCAGTTGACCGGGTTGGCGGAGTTTCGCGATCACGCCACTTATCAGCTGTCGGGCGGCATGCAGCAACGTGTCGGGATTGCCCGCGCACTGACCAATGACCCGAAGATGCTGCTGCTCGACGAGCCCCTCGGCGCACTGGACGCCCTGACCCGCGAACGCTTGCAGGAACTGATCCTGGAGATCTGGCAGCGCACGCAAAAGATGATGTTTTTTATCACCCATGACGTTGAAGAAGCGCTGTTTATGGCCACCCGACTGATCATCATGTCGCCACGCCCGGGGCGTATCACCCACGAGTTTTCGGTGGATTTCGGCCAGCGCTTTCTGAAGTGCCGCGACGCTCGCGCCGTAAAATCCAGTCCCGATTTCATCGCCCTGCGCGAGCAGATCCTGAGCATCATCCACGGTGACGAGGAGGCAGCGTAATGAGCCTTTTGGACGAAAAACAACGCAATGCCGTGCTGCGCACCCTCCATGAACTGCGCCGCGCCGCGCCGGCAAAGCCGGGCGAGCAATATGGCGCACCGGGCAACGGCTCCAGTATGGGGCTGAGCCTGGGCACGATTTGTGTCGTGTTCGCCTTGTGGTTTTTCGCCACCAATGGCGGTTGGATCAAGCCGCTGTTTTTGCCCTCGCCCCAGGCGGTATGGACGCAGATCGTGGATGTCAGCCGCGACGGATTTGCCGATGCCAGCTTGTGGACACATATCGGCTGGAGTGCCCTGCGGGTGTTTGGCGCGTTTGCGCTGGCGGTGCTGACGGCAATCCCGGTGGGTATTTTGATGGGCGTCAATCGGGTGGCCCGAGGCGTGTTCGACCCGCTGGTGGAGTTTTACCGCCCGCTGCCGCCGCTGGCCTATCTGCCGTTGGTGGTGATCTGGATGGGTATCGGTGAAGGCTCAAAAATCCTTCTGATCTACCTGGCGATGTTTGCCCCGCTGGCACTCAGTGCCCGGGCCGGGGTCAAGTCGGTGGCCATTGAGCAGATCCACGCGGCCTATTCGATGGGCGCCAGCCGCGGGCAAGTGCTCAGGCAGGTGATCATGCCGGCAGCCCTGCCGGAAATTCTGACCGGCATGCGCATCGCCATCGGCTTTGGCTGGACCACCCTGGTGGCCGCCGAAATGGTCGCGGCCACGGCCGGGCTGGGCTTTATGGTGCTGACGGCGTCCAAGTTCATGGCCACTGATGTGGTGATCATGGGCATTCTGGTGATCGGAGCGCTGGCCCTGCTGTTCGATCTGGGCATGCGCTGGCTGGAGCGCAAACTGGTGCCTTGGAAGGGCCGGGGATAAATGAAAACCCGTAGCCGGCCCAGTGGGAGCGAGCCTGCTCGCGAAGGGCGTTCGCGAGCAGGCTCGCTCCCACAGTCGCAGGTCTTAGCGCACCAACCCGCGCAACAGGGTCACGGTCTGCTCGCGCACAATGCCCATCAGCATGGCGTAACGCTCGGCCGTCAGTGTGTCCCAGCCCAGTGACTTCAGCGAGCTGGTGCGGGTCAGGTGAAACGGCAGTAACTGCCCGGTCAGGGTCATGGAGCGCAGGATGCATTCTTCATCACTGGCATCCGGGCCCATCAGCCGCGAAATGATTCCGCTGGTCACGCCGATAATGCGCTGGCCTATACGCTGGCTGATCATTTCTTCACCGGCGCTGGGGCCCAGCCCCGCCTGCTCCCGCGCATAGAACTTGCGCCAGCTGTTGGTCCGGTTGGACACCAGCATGAATTCGGCAATCTTGCTCTGGATGGCGCAGAAGGTGTCGATCAGCTGTTCGGTGTCCGGCCGCGTGCCCAGCAGCGCCTGGGCCGCTTCGATGGTCGGCGCCAGGTAATCCCAGATCCGCTCCACCATGTACTCGGTGCAGGCGCTATACACCCCTTCCTTGTTCTTGAAGTAGTAATTGAGCGCCGGTGCATTAACCCCCGCCAATTCGGCGATATCGCGGGTCGAAGCGCCCTCGTAGCCACGCTCGCCAAACAGGTTGAGGGCCGCTTCGATAATCCGCGCACTGGTTTCATCCCCACACGTATAGCCGCCTTCGCTGGCAGGTCGGCGCCGGTGAATCGTGGTCATGGGCTTCTCCTTGATCGATGAAGACGGGAGTGTGCCTGAATTTATATCGATTGACATAATTTTACCGATCGTAATAATTGTTACAACCGATAACAATTGAGAGCACCATGACCGCACATCAGGCCCTAGACCCATCGATCAAGATCAGGCCCAAACGCCAGCCTGGTAAAACCCTGGCGCTGGGGGCTCTCGGCCTGGGCGCGCTGCTGGGTGCTGCCATATGGGGTGCACACTGGTGGAATGTGGGGCGTTTTATCGAAAGCACCAACGACGCCTACCTGCAGGCCGACAGCCTGAGCGTAGCCGCCAAGATCGCAGGTACGGTGAGCGAGGTGTATGTCAGCGACAACCAGACCGTCAGCGTCGGCCAGCCGCTGGTGCGCCTCGATGTGCGGACTTATCAGGCGGCGCGGGAAAAATCCGAAGCGGCCATTCGCGCAGCCGAGGCCGATATTGCCCGGGGCGAAGCCGAGCTTGAGCAGCACGGCGCGTCCATTGCCCAGGTGCAGGCGCAGCTGGAAGGTGAAAGCGCCAACGAGCAGTACGCCGCCGCACAGGTCAAACGCTACGCGCCCCTGGCCGAAAGTGGCGCCGAGACGCAGGAGCGCATGGCCGAGCTGCGCAACGCCCTGCGTCAGGCCAGCGCAAGGCGGGCTGCCCAGGCGGCGGCACTGAACGTTGCCCAGCGCCAATTGCACACCCAGCGCGCTGCCATTGAACAAGCCCGTGCACAACTGGCCAGCGCCCAGGCCAGCACCCGCCAAAGCAAGCTTGATGAACAGGACACCGTGGTTTACAGCTCCCTGGCCGGCCGCGTCGGCAGCCGCTCGGTGCGGGTGGGCCAATACCTGCAACCCGGAACGCGCCTGATGACCATAGTGCCCCTCGATGAGGTCTACCTGACCGCCAACTTCAAGGAAACCCAGATCGAGCGCATGCACCCCGGCCAGACCGTGGCGGTGCATATCGATGCCTGGCCGGGGATAAAATTTGAGGGTGTGGTTGAAAGCCTGTCGCCCGGTACCGGCTCACAGTTCGCCCTGCTGCCGTCCAACAACGCCACCGGCAACTTCACCAAGATCGTACAGCGGGTGCCGGTGCGCATTCGCCTGAACCCCTCTGCCGATAAAGGCATTGAGTGGATGCCGGGGCTGTCGGCCACTGTCGACGTCGACACCCATCGTGGCTAGTGCTGTTGCTGCATCCGCAGCGCTGCAACCGCCCCGGGCAAATGCCAGTACCAGCGACTGGATTGTGGTCTTTGCTGGCGCATTGGGCGCGTTGATGGCCACGCTGGACATCTCCATCACCAACGCCGCCCTGCCTCAGATTCAGGGCCAGATTGGCGCCTCTGGCACCGAAGGCACATGGATCTCGACCGGCTACCTGATGGCTGAAATTGTCATGATCCCGTTAACCGCCTGGTTGACACGGGTGTTCGGGCTGCGCAATTTCCTGATCGGCAACGCGATTCTGTTCAGTCTGTTTTCGATCCTGTGCGGCATTAGCGAAACCTTGCCGCAGATGGTCATTGGCCGGCTCGGCCAGGGCTTTGCCGGGGGGGCCATGATTCCCACGGCGCAGGTGTTGGTGGCCACCCGCTTACCGCGCCATCAAATGCCCATCGGCATGACAATGTTCGGCCTGATCGTACTGCTCGGGCCACTGCTGGGCCCGGTATTGGGCGGCACCCTGACCGAAAATTTCAGCTGGCGCTGGTGTTTCTTTCTGAACATTCCGGTGTGCGCCTTGCTGCTGGTGATGCTCAGTCAGGGTCTGAAAAAAAGCCCGAGCAACTGGCAAGCGTTTATCAAGGCCGACTGGCTGGGGATTATCGGCCTGACCGTGGGCCTTAGCGCCATGACCGTGGTACTCGAAGAAGGCAATCGCGAGCGCTGGTTCGAGTCTTCGCACATCATCGGCCTGAGCCTGCTGGCGGTGTCCGGGATCGCCTTGCTGCTGATTGCCCAGAGGCTGTCGAAGACGCCGATTGTGCGTCTGAAACTCCTGCTCAATCCGCGCTTTGCCAGCGTGATCGCGATTGTATTTGTGGTGGGCTGCGGACTGTATTGCGTGGCTTTTGTACTGCCGCAATTTCTGAGCAATATTGCCGGTTTCAATGCTCAGCAATCCGGAGCGGTGATGCTGATGTCGGGTTTGCCGGCGTTTTTGATGATGCCTGTTTTGCCACGCCTGCTTGGCCGCGTGGATACCCGCATCATGGTCATGCTTGGCCTCGGTTGCCTGGCCAGCAGTTGCCTGTTGGCCATGGGGCTGACCGCCGACAGCGTGGGCGAGAATTTCACTCGCACCCAACTGCTGCTGGGCCTGGGCCAGGTAATGGCGATGATGCCGCTCAATCAGGCCTCCATGAGCTGCGTGCCGGCCCACGAGGCGGGTGAGGCTGCGGGTATCTACAACATGGCGCGCAACCTCGGCGGCTCGGTGGGGCTGGCGCTGCTGGGGACGTTTATCGAGCGGCGCAGCAGCTTCCATGACGCCACCTTGCGCGATGCCGTAAGCGTACAGTCGGTCGAAGCTCACACTCAGCTTGCAGCGTCCGCCCAGGGCTTTTTCGCTGAGCACGGCGATCTCGCCCATGCCCAGCTCCAGGCACTGGGTCAACTGGCCGGGCAGATCCAGGTTCAGGCGCAAGTGATGACCTACAGCGAAACCTTCTACGTGCTCGGCATCGCCTTGCTTTTGTGTCTGCCCCTCGCCCTCTTTCTAAAAAAACCGCCTGCCGGTACGCCATTGAACACAGGACACTGACCATGATCGCTTGCAAACCCTTGAGCCTGTTGGGTCCGTTGTTGCTGGTGGGCTGCACCTTGGGCCCGGACTATCACGCGGCACCCGACAGCCACCTGCAAGACAGGGACTTTACCCGTCAGGTGGTTGGCACCCAGGCGCAAACACCACAGGTTGCCGAATGGTGGCGCGACCTCAATGACCCGGTGCTCAACCAGTTGATCGACAGTGCACTGGGCCACAGCCCCGATCTGCAAGCGGCCGCCGCGCGGTTACGCCAGGCCCGCGCCGGACTGGCGGAAAAACGCAGCAACCAGATGCCCAAAAGCTCGGCCACGGCAGCGGCGCTTTACACCGGCTCGGGTGACAGCCAGACCGACGCCACCCACCTGTACCTGAGCGGTTTCGATGCCAGCTGGGAGCTGGATATTTTCGGCGCCAGCCGCCGCGCGGTAGAAGCAGCCAGTGCCGAAGCCGATGCCGTACAGGCGGATCTGGCCGACGCCCATGTGCAACTGGCCGCTGAAGTGGGCCAGGCCTATATCGGCCTGCGCGACCAGCAACAGCGGCTGCGCATCGCCCGCCAGTCCGAACAGCTTGAGCGCCAGTTGCTGGACTTTACCGGGCAGCGCCTGGCCCAGGGAACCGCCTCGGAACTGGACCGTGAACGCATCGCCACCCAGGTCGAAACCACCCGTGCCGCGTCCATCGCCCTGGAGCTGGAAGTGATTGAATCCCTCGACGAACTGGCCTTGCTCAGCGGTCTCGAGCCCGGCGCCCTGGACACCCGTTTGGGCACCGAAGCCGCGCTGCCGGCACTGCCCGCCATGGTCAATATCGGTGACCCGGCGCAGTTGCTGCAACAGCGCCCCGACATCCGCGCTGCAGAACGCCGGCTGGCTTCCAGCACCGCGCAGATCGGAGAACACAAGGCGGCGGCATTTCCCAGGGTCAGCCTGTTCGGCTCCCTGAGTTTCAGCGCCAGCGCGCCGGGCCATCTGTTGCGCAAGGACAACCTCAGCGCCCTGGGTGTCCCCTATCTGCAGTGGAACTGGCTGGACTTTGGCCGCGTGCAGGCCCAGGTCAAACAGGCCGAAGCCGGACGCGACGAGGCCCTGGCCAGGTACCGCAGCAGCGTGCTCGGTGCCCTGCGCGATGCCGATGTGGCACTGGCCCGCTACGGTAACGAACGCCAGCGCAGGGGCACCCTGGGCCGGGTCGAAACCAGCGCCGTACGCGCATCCACCCTCACCGAACAGCGATACCGCGCCGGTACCAGCAGCGTGCTCGACTGGCTGGACGCCGAACGCACCCGCTACCGCGCCGAACAGGACCGGGTTCACAGTGACGGTCAGTTGATCAAGGACTACATAGCCCTGCAAAAGAGTCTTGGGTTAGGGTGGCGCTCCCCGACCTGATTTCCGGATAGACCATGCGCTCCAGCCAGCATGATTTGATGTGGCGCCAGCTGCTGCCCAAAGTGCGCAGGCACGATGAGCCGCTGCAGGTGCAGCTGTGCACCGCGTTTGTCACGGCCATGCTCGACGGGCGCTTACCTGGCGGTACACGGCTGCCATCGAGCCGTGATCTGGCCATGCTGACCGGGGTTTCGCGCAATACCGCAGTACTGGTCTACGAACGCCTGGTAGCCGAGGGTTATGTCGATTCGCGGCCCCGTGACGGTTTTTTTGTATGCGGCGCCATCACTCCGACACAGACCACCCGGCCTCTGCCCGAACAGGCTGCGCAACCACCTGACTGGGCCTCGCGCATGCACCTGGCGCGCAACCCGCTGGCGTTTATGGACCGCCCACCCACCTGGCGCGAAGTGCGCTACCCCTTTATCTACGGCCAGTTCGATCCCCGGCAATTCCCGCTCACCCAGTGGCGCCAGTGCAGCCGTCAGGCACTGGAATTGAAGGCCGTGGATCGTTGGTGGCAGGAAGGCGAGAACGTCGGCGCCAGCCAGCTGATCGATCAACTGATCCGCCGCGTGTTGCCGCGCCGCGGAATTGCCGCCACCCATGATCAAGTGTTGTTGACCCTGGGCCGCCAGCAGAGTTTTTACCTGCTCGCGCGCCTGTTTGCCCGCCCCGGCAGCGTAGTCGGGGTCGAGGAACCGGGCTTTCGCGATCCGCGCAATGCCTTTGCCCACGATGGCGCGCACATGGTCTCGCTGCCCATCGACGAACACGGATTGCAGATATCCCCGGCACTGGCAGCCTGCGACTATCTGTATTGCACACCCGGCTACCAGTGCCCGACCGGTGTGACCATGAGCCTGGGCCGGCGCCAGGCCTTGCTTGAACATGCGCAGATGCACGATCAGGTGATCTTCGAAGACGATGATGACCCCGAGACCGAATACGACGGCCGCGCCCTGCCAGCGCTCAAGGCCACCGACCCGGCGGAGCGAGTGATCTACCTCAGCAGTTTGTCAAAGTTGCTGTCCCCGGGGCTGGGCATCGGTTACATCGTTGCCCCGGCACCGGTGATCGAGCAACTGCGCCAGCTGCAACGGCTGATGATCCGCCAGATCCCGGGCAACAACCAGATCACCGCCGCGCTGTTTATTCAACAAGGCCACTACGATCGGTTGCTGCAACAGGCCCGGGAAAAACTGCAACTGCGGGCCGGGGCGATGGCCACCGCATTGCGTGAAGTGCTGCCGGATGCGGAGTTTGTCATGCCCAGCGGCGGCGCCACGCTATGGCTCAAGCTGGCCGGCGAGCACGACTTGCTGAGCTTGTACTACGCAGGGTTGGCCAAGGGCGTGCTGTTTGACCCGAGCAGTGCGTTTTGCGTCGAGCCCGACACCCTGCCCCGGCCTTGCCTGCGCCTGGGCTTTGGCTCCATCGCCCAGGAGCTGATTGCCCCCGGCATTCGCGAGCTGGGACTGGTGATCAACGCCCACGCGAAACGACCTGCAGTTGTGCGCGGCTGAGCCATTTGCCCCACAACAGCGCCTGCGTTGCCCCTGTGGGAGCGGGCTTGCCCGCGATGCAGGCAACGCGCTGCATCTGGCAAACCGCAGTGCTCCCATCGCGGCCAAGCCCGGCTCCCACAACCCCAGGGCCATCTCTCCCTGTGGGAGCGGGCTTGCTCGCGATGCAGGCAACACGGTGC
>NZ_WIWH01000035.1:0-61979 GCF_009600035.1 Pseudomonas sp. FSL R10-2964
GGTGGACGAAGGGGATCGAACCCTCGACAACGGGAGTCACAATCCCGTGCTCTACCAACTGAGCTACGCCCACCATATTGCCTGTACTGCTTTACTTGTGCCAAAGCTGCCTAATGGCGCACCCGGCAGGACTCGAACCTGCGACCATCCGCTTAGAAGGCGGATGCTCTATCCAGCTGAGCTACGGGCGCATTGTTAGCCTGTATTCTTTGACGACTACAAACCAAGTGCTTTCAGTATCACCAAGCTGGACAACAACTTCGCTCTACCTTCTTAACCAGTGCTAGGCTGTGCCCGACAAGTGCGACGAATGTTATAGGTGAGCCCGTAAGTCGTCAACTGTTTTTTAAAAAAAGTTTAGAAATATAAAGGAGTTAGGGCAATAAACAGACCAGGCGCCTTTGCCCTCGCGCCGCGGCATGCGAGAATGCACGTCCTTTTTCCACCCTTTACGATGGTTAATCACGCGTAATGACTGCACAACTAATCGACGGCAAAGCGATCGCCGCCAGCCTGCGCCAGCAGATTGCCAAACGTGTCGCCGAGCGCCACGAGCAAGGCCTGCGCACCCCTGGTCTGGCAGTGATTCTGGTCGGCAGCGATCCTGCTTCCCAGGTTTATGTTTCGCACAAGCGTAAAGACTGCGAAGAGGTAGGCTTTATTTCCCAAGCCTATGACCTGCCCTCCGACACGACCCAACAGGACCTCACCGACCTGATCGACCGTCTCAATGACGACGCGAACATCGACGGCATCCTGCTGCAACTGCCTCTGCCTGCCCATCTGGATGCCTCCAAACTGCTGGAGCGTATCCGTCCGGACAAAGATGTCGACGGTTTCCACCCCTATAACGTCGGTCGTCTGGCCCAACGCATCCCGCTGCTGCGCCCATGCACCCCCAAAGGCATCATGGCCCTGCTGGAAAGCACCGGCCAGGACCTGTACGGAATGGACGCGGTCATTGTCGGCGCCTCCAATATCGTTGGACGCCCGATGGCCATGGAATTGCTGCTGGCTGGCTGCACCGTGACCGTAACCCACCGTTTCACCAAGGACCTGGCCGGCCACGTTGGCCGCGCCGACCTGGTGGTGGTAGCTGCCGGCAAGCCTGGCCTGGTCAAAGGCGAATGGATCAAGGAAGGCGCCATCGTCATCGACGTGGGCATCAACCGCCAGGCTGATGGCAAGCTGGTGGGCGACGTGGTGTACGAGACCGCCCTGCCCCGCGCGGGCTGGATCACCCCGGTACCGGGCGGCGTAGGCCCGATGACTCGTGCCTGCCTGCTGGAAAACACCTTGTACGCAGCCGAAGAATTGCACGGCAGCTAGTGCAAAGCGCTGCAAAAAAACGGCACCTTCGGGTGCCGTTTTTATTGGCGCCGCTAAAATCCGGGCAAACAAAAGCCCGCACTTGGCGCAATGCCATGACCTCAATTGTGGGAGCGAGCCTGCTCGCGAAAGCCCACCCGAGACCTTCGCGAGCAGGCTCGCTCCCACAAAATCATCAGCATCACGCCCCGTACGGGCTTTTGTTCACACAACGGGCAATCTAGTCAGCCAAGCGCCAGGTTGTCCCGCCTTTACTGTCTTCCAGCACCACACCCATTGCCGCGAGCTGATCACGGATACGGTCAGACTCCGCCCAGTCCTTGGCAGCGCGGGCAGCCAGACGCGCATCGATCAAGGCCTGCACCTGAGCGGCATCGATCTTGCCTTCAGCACCGGCCTGCAGAAAGTCATCCGCTTCAAGCTGCAACACACCCAGCACATCGGCCAATTGCTTGAGACGTGCCGCCAGACCGGCAGCCGCCTGCAGATCGGTTTCGCGCAACCGGTTGATCTCGCGAACCATCTCGAACAGCACCGCACAGGCTTCCGGCGTACCGAAGTCGTCGTTCATGACCTGGGTAAAGCGCTCAACAAAGGCTTCACCACCGGCCGGAGCAACCTTGGGCAACCCTTTCAGTGCGTTATAGAAGCGATCAAGGGCTGCCTTGGCATCCTTGAGATTGTCTTCCGAATAGTTGATCGAACTACGGTAGTGGCTCGACACCAACAGATAACGCACAACCTCCGGGTGATACTTCGCCAGAACGTCGCGAATGGTGAAGAAGTTGTTCAAGGACTTGGACATCTTCTCGCCATTGATGCGAATCATCCCGCAGTGCATCCAGGCGTTGGCGTAGGTTTTACCCGTAGCCGCCTCGCTTTGGGCGATTTCGTTCTCATGGTGCGGAAACTCCAGGTCGCTGCCGCCGCCATGAATATCGAAGGTCTCACCCAGGCAGCAGGTAGACATCACCGAGCATTCAATGTGCCAGCCCGGACGACCCGGGCCCCACGGCGACTCCCAGCTCGGCTCGCCCGGCTTGACGCCTTTCCACAACACGAAGTCCAGCGGATCGTCCTTGGCCTCGTCGACCTCGATGCGCGCGCCGATGCGCAGATCTTCGATCTTTTTGCGCGACAGCTTGCCGTAGCCCATGAACTTGGCAACGCGGTAGTACACGTCACCATTGCCCGGGGCATAGGCGTAACCCTTGTCGATCAGGGTCTGGATCATCGCGTGCATGCCAGGGATATGATCCGTGGCACGAGGCTCCATATCCGGCTTGAGGATATTGAGCCGCGCTTCATCTTCATGCATGGCCGCGATCATGCGCTCGGTCAGCACCTCGAAAGGCTCGCCGTTTTCACGCGCACGATTGATGATCTTGTCTTCAATGTCCGTAATGTTGCGCACGTAGGTCAGGTTGTAGCCGCTGAAACGCAACCAGCGGGTCACCAGATCGAAGGCAATCATGCTGCGACCATGGCCGATGTGGCAGTAGTCGTACACGGTCATGCCGCACACGTACATGCGCACATTGTTGCCGTCCAGCGGCTTGAAAACTTCTTTGCTCTTGGTGAGCGTGTTGTAGATCGTAAGCACGGCTTGTTCCTTCAAAACTTGATCACTGGCCCCACGAATCACGCAGGGTCACGGTACGGTTGAATACCGGGTGACCGGGTTTCGAGTCCTTGATATCTGCGCAGAAGTAGCCTTCGCGCTCGAACTGGAAACGGTCTTCCGGCTGTGCATTGCCCAGCGAGGGTTCAGCACGACAACCGGTCAGTACCTGCAGCGAGTCAGGGTTGATGTTTTCCAGGAAGCCCGCGCCGTCTTCGGCCTTTTCAGGGTTCGGCGAGCGGAACAGACGATCATACAAACGCACTTCGCATTCGACGCTGGCAGCCGCCGGCACCCAATGCACAACACCCTTGACCTTGCGACCTTCAGGGTTTTTACCCAGGGTCAGCGGATCGTACGAGCAATGCAGTTCAACGATGTTGCCATCGGCATCCTTGATCGCTTCGTCGGCACGGATCACATAGCTGCCGCGCAAACGCACTTCGCCCGCAGGCTCAAGACGCTTGTAGCCTTTTGGCGGCTCTTCCATGAAGTCTTCACGGTCGATGTAGATTTCACGGGCAAACGGCAACACCCGCACACCCATGTCTTCCTTAGGGTGGCAAGGCAGCTCGAGGTTTTCGACCTGACCTTCCGGGTAGTTGGTGATGATCACTTTCAATGGACGCAGCACGCACATGGCGCGCGGCGCGCTGTGGTCCAGATCGTCACGAATGCTGAATTCCAGCATGCCGAAGTCAACAACACCGTCAGAACGGTTGGTGCCGACCATGTCACAGAAATTACGAATCGATTTAGGCGTGTAACCGCGACGGCGGAAACCCGACAGCGTCGACATGCGCGGGTCATCCCAGCCGTTGACGTGCTTTTCATCGACCAGCTGCTTGAGCTTGCGCTTGCTGGTGATGGTGTAGTTGAGGTTCAGACGGCTGAACTCGTACTGACGCGGGCGCGCCGGTACTGGCAGGCTGTCCAGGAACCATTCGTACAGCGGACGATGGCTTTCGAACTCCAGGGTGCAGATCGAATGGGTGATGCCTTCAATGGCATCCGACTGACCGTGAGTGAAGTCATAGTTGGGGTAGATGCACCACTTGTCACCGGTCTGGTGGTGATGGGCATGACGGATGCGGTACATGATCGGGTCGCGCAGGTTCATGTTCGGCGAGGCCATGTCGATCTTGGCGCGCAGCACACGCTTGCCGTCTTCAAACTCACCGGCGGTCATGCGGGCGAACAGATCCAGGTTCTCTTCAACGCTGCGGTCGCGGAACGGGCTGTTCTTGCCGGGCTCGGTCAGGCTGCCACGGTATTCCTTGGCTTGCTCGGGCGTCAGGTCGCAGACGTAGGCCTTGCCTTCTTTGATCAGGTAAATCGCCCACTCGTGCAGTTGATCGAAGTATTGCGACGCGTAACGCACTTCACCGGCCCACTCGAAACCCAGCCACTTGACGTCGCTTTCGATGGCGTCGATGTATTCCTGGTCTTCTTTTGCCGGGTTGGTGTCGTCAAAACGCAAATGCGTCACGCCGCCAAACTCTTGAGCCAGCCCAAAGTTCACACAAATGGATTTGGCATGACCGATGTGCAGATAGCCGTTTGGCTCCGGCGGAAAGCGGGTCACGATCTGTGTGTATTTACCCGAGTCTAGGTCCGCCTGAACGATTGGACGCAGGAAGTTAGCCGGGACAGCAGGGCCAGCCTTTGGATTCAGAGTGGGGTCGACAGTGGGCTTGCTCATAGGATCCTTGAACGTAACAGGGTGCGCGGCCTGGGTCGGCCGACTAAATCAAAGCGCCTATCATAGCCGATGCCGCCAAGTCACTGACAGAGCAGGTGCTCAATCAAAGCGATTGAAATGCCGGCTTTTAGTCCCCATATGGGAAAAACACCATCGAAATGCCGTGCGAGCACGCTAAACTCCGCCCGCGGCTGTATCTACCCAGCCAGCCCGGGAGATTGAGGTGTGTTCACCCCGCTCCCCGGCCCGACGAATTCCCTGATAGAGCGATACGACCATGACCCAAGTAAAACTGAGCACCAACCACGGCGACATCGTGATCGAACTGAACGCTGAAAAAGCACCGATCACCGTAGCCAACTTCATCGAATACGTAAAAGCCGGCCACTACGAAAACACCGTTTTCCACCGTGTAATCGGCAACTTCATGATCCAGGGCGGCGGTTTTGAGCCAGGCATGAAAGAAAAGAAAGACAAGCGTCCAAGCATCCAGAACGAAGCCGACAACGGCCTGCCGAACGAGAAGTACACCGTGGCCATGGCTCGCACCATGGAACCGCATTCGGCTTCCGCCCAGTTCTTCATCAACGTGGCTGACAACAGCTTCCTCAACCACAGCGGCAAAACCGCTCAGGGCTGGGGCTACGCCGTATTCGGTAAAGTCGTTGCAGGCCAGGACGTAGTAGACAAGATCAAAGGCGTTGCCACCACATCCAAAGCCGGCCACCAGGACGTGCCTAAAGATGACGTGATCGTCGAGAAAGCAGAGATCATTGAGTGATACTGCTGATTTCAGATTTGCATCTGGAAGAGGAGCGCCCGGACATTACCCGGGCGTTTCTGGATTTCCTGACCGGGCGTGCGCGCTCGGCTCAGGCGCTCTACATCCTGGGCGACTTTTTCGAAGCCTGGATTGGCGACGATGCCATGACCCCCTATCAGCGCTCGATCTGTGCAGCGCTGCGCACCCTGAGCGAGACCGGCACGCAGATCTTTCTGATGCACGGCAACCGCGACTTTTTACTGGGCCAGGCCTTTTGTAAAGCGGCTGGCTGCACCCTGATCAAAGACCCCAGCGTGGTCGACTTCTATGGCGAACCGGTTTTGTTGATGCACGGCGACAGCCTGTGCACGCGCGACGAAGCCTATATGCGCCTGCGACGCATCCTGCGCAACCCCGTCACTTTGTGGGTCCTGCGCCACCTGCCGCTGGGCACGCGGCATAAACTGGCGCGCAAGCTGCGCAGCGAAAGCCGCGCCCAGACCCGCATGAAAGCCAACGACATCGTTGACGTGACCCCCGAGGAAGTACCCCGGATCATGGCGCACTTTGGTGTGCACACCCTGATTCACGGCCACACCCACCGCCCGGCGATACACAAACTGCAGATCGGCGAACAGACCGCCCGGCGCATTGTGCTGGGTGACTGGGACCGCCAGGGCTGGGTACTGCAAGTGGATGAGCAAGGCATGCAGCTGGCGCCGTTTGATTTTGCTCCGCCTGGCGCACAGTAAACTCGTGGGCGCGAGCCTGCTCGCGAAGGTTTCTGCGCAACATCACAGATAAACCGCATGCCGACTTTCGCGAGCAGGCTCGCTCCCACAAGGGGCTTGCAGGGCTCCAGCCCCTCTACCCCTAATGCCCGCTGGTCGCCGGCCCCGCCTTGGCTATAAACGGCGGTTTCGCCAGCCACACCAGCAGAATCAAGCCCATAAACAGCCAACCCATCATGGTGAAGTAATCCACGGTGGAGAACATATAGGCCTGACTTGTCAGAATCTTGTCCATCTGTGCATAGGCAGGCGTGCTGGCACCGCCCAGGCTTTCGAGCGTATGCCGGGTCACAGGGTCATAGGCGCTGATGCTTTCGCTCAAGTAGGCATGATGCTGATCCGCCCGGCGAATCCAGATCCAGGTGGTCAAGGACGCCGCAAAGCTGCCGCCCAGTGTACGCAGGAAGGTCGCTAGCCCAGCGCCATCAGCAATCTGATGCGGCGGCAAATCCGACATCAAAATGGTCAAGGTCGGCATAAAGAACAGGGCCACGCCAATCCCCATAAACAGCTGCACCATCGCGATATGCTGGAAATCCACCTCATTGGTGAACTCGGCACGCATAAAGCAGCTCAGGCCAATAGCCAAAAAGGCCAGCCCGGCCAACAGGCGCAAGTCGAATTTATTCGCGTACTTGCCCACAAAGGGCGACATCAAAACCGGCAAGATCCCGATCGGTGCCACCGCCAGACCGGCCCAGGTAGCGGTATAGCCCATCTGCGTCTGCAGCCATTGCGGCAAAATCAGGTTGATACCAAAGAACCCGGCATAACCCAACACCAGCACAATGGTGCCAATCCGGAAGTTACGGTGAGCAAACAGGCGCAAGTTGACGATCGGATGCTGGTCTGTCATTTCCCAAATGATAAAGGCCGCCAGTGCCACTACCGATAAAGCTGTGCCCGAGAGAATGAAACTGGACTCGAACCAGTCCAGATCATTGCCCTTGTCGAGCACGATCTGCAACGCACCCACACCGATGATCAAGGTGATTAGCCCCACGTAATCCATCGGTTGACGGGTAATCACCACCGGGCGCGCCTTGAGTTGCTGGCGAACCACCATCACGGCAAAAATACCGATCGGGATATTGATAAAGAAGATCCACGGCCAACTGTAACTGTCGGTGATCCAGCCGCCCAAAATAGGCCCGGCAATCGGTGCAACCACCGTGACCATTGCCAGCAATGCCAATGCCATCCCCCGTTTTGCCGGGGGATACACCGCAATCAGCAAAGTCTGGGTCATGGGATAAAGCGGCCCGGCCACCAACCCCTGGAGCACGCGAAACCCGACCAGCTCTGGCATCGAGGTGGAAATACCGCACAAAAACGAGGCCAGAACGAACAGCATCGTGGCCCACAGAAACAACTTAACCTCACCAAACCGCCGGCTGAGCCAGCCGGTTAACGGCAAGGCAATCGCGTTACTGACCGCAAATGACGTAATGACCCAGGTACCCTGCTCCGAACTCACTCCAAGATTACCGGAGATGGTGGGCAAGGCGACGTTGGCGATGGTGGTGTCCAGCACCTGCATAAAGGTCGCCAGCGACAGGCCGATCGTGGCCATTACCAGGCTGGGAGGGGAAAATGACGCGTTTGTACTCATCGCAAATCCTTTAAAACCGGGGATGCAGCCCCACCCTTGCGGCGGGGCTCATGGATTGGCGAATCAGCGTTGGGCGGCCATGTCGCCAGTGCCAGCGCTGTTGCTGTCAATCAAACGCGTAATCAGGGCTTCGGCATCGACCAATTGCTGCGCATACACCGTGGTGGAGAACGAAGCTTTTTGCGGCGGTTGCTGAGCCAGAACCGGACCACTTTGGTCACGCAGGTTGACATCCACAGTCGTCGACAAGCCGACCCGCAACGGGTGCTCGGCCAGCTCATCGGCATTGATATGAATACGCACCGGCACACGCTGGACAATCTTGATCCAGTTGCCCGTGGCATTTTGCGCGGGCAACAGAGCAAATGCACTGCCGGTACCGGCACCGATACTGTCGATGGTGCCGCTGTATTTCACGCCGCTGCCGTAGATATCAGACTCAATATCCACCGCCTGCCCGATACGCATCTTGTGCAACTGGGTTTCCTTGAAATTGGCATCGATCCACAGCTGGTTAAGCGGAATGACCGCCATCAACGCCGTGCCTGGCTGAACCCGCTGGCCCAGCTGCACGGTGCGCTTGGCCACATAACCGGTGACCGGCGCAATCAGGGTGGAACGGGCATTGGCCAGGTACGCCTGGCGCAGTTGCGCCGCTGCAGCCTTCACATCCGGGTGGTTGGCCACCGTGGTGTTATCGACCAACGCCAGGGTGGTGTCGAGTTTTTGCTCGGCATTGCGCAAGGCGCTTTGCGCCGAAGACAGATCATCCCGGGCATGGGACAACTCTTCCTGAGAGATCGCCCCGCCTGCTGCCAGGCTTTTACGGCGGCTGTAGTTGTCCTGGTTTTTCTGCACTTCAACTTTCTGCGCAGCCACCTGGGCTTTCATGCCCTTCACATCACTGAACAGGCCGCGTACCTGGCGCACGGTACGGGCCAGATTGGCTTCAGCGCTCTGCAGGCCGACCTGGGCATCGCTCGGATCGAAATCAATCAGCACCTGCCCTTCATGCACCAGATCGCCATCATCGGCGCCGATACTCACCACCGTACCGGTGACCAACGGGGTGATTTCAACCACGTTGCCATTTACATAGGCATCGTCGGTGCTTTCATTCCAGCGACCATAGAGCTCTTCCCAGGCCCAGACACCCAGCCCGAGCAGGATGACCAAAATTGCCAGGCCGCTCAGCCAGAGCTTGCGTTTGCGCTGGCTGGCAGCGTCCTGGGGTTGTTGCGTTTCATTCGGTGTTTGCACAGTGGCCATGACGGGTACCTAAATTATTCTGCCAGCGAGGGCTTCAGCGGGAGCGGCCGCAGCCGGATTGCCGGGCTCAAGTCCGCCGCCCAGGGCTTGCATCAGTTGAATCGAAAGGTCGATCTGCTCGGCATTCAGGCCCGCCAGCTGGCGCTGCGCCTGCAACAATTGCTGCTCGATGCTGAGCACGTCGAGGTAGTTGCCGACACCCGAGCCGTAGCGCTGCAAGACGGTATCGAACGACTCCTGAGCGATCTGGGTGGCCCGTTGCTGGGCGCTTATCTGCTGGCCCACGGCACTTAACTGCGCCAGGGTGTCACTGACATCGCCCAGGGCGCCGACCAGGATCTTGTTGTATTGCGCCACCGCCAGATCGTAATTGGCGTCCTCTGCGTCCAGCCCGGCACGCAAACGCCCGCCATCAAAGATCGGCAGCGAAATCGCCGGGGCAATATTGAGGAAGCGACTGGCAGAACCGAACAGCGCATCACCCAGCAACGACTGGGTTCCCGCCGCTGCACTCAAATTGAGATTGGGATAAAAACGCGTCCGGGCGGCGGTAATATTCTTGCTCGCTGCCTCTACCCGCCAGCGCGCAGCCACCAGATCGGGGCGACGCCCCAGCAGTTCAGCTGGCAAGCTGCTCGGTAACGCCACGGCGCCCGGGGCGAGGGTTTTCGGGCGAGCGATATCCATCCCGCGGTCCGGCCCCTTGCCCAACAACACCGCCAGCGCGATGCGTGCACTTTTGAGTTGTTTTTCAGCATTGATCAACTGCTCCTGGGAGCTGGCCTCAAGGCTTTCGGTTTGCTGGTACTGGTAATGGCTGTCGATACCGGCTTGCAGGCGGCGCTTGCTCAGGTCCAGCATTTTACCGGTGCGTTCCAGGTCATCCCTGGCCAGGTCGCGCACGATAAAGGCATGTCCCAGGCTGCTATACCCCCGCGCTACATCGGCAGCCAGGGTCAGGCTCGCGGCCTGAGTGTCGACTTCGGCAGCGCGGGCCTGGCCCAACGCCGCTTCCCAGGCCGCACGCTGGCCACCCCATAGGTCGAAGGTGTAATTAAATGTCAGGCTGGCGTTGCGTAGCGTGTCGTAACGGCCACCCTGGCCGGTCGGATCCTGGGAACGCGACAGGCGCGAACGCGAAACATCGGCCTCGGCATCCAGGGTCGGCATGCGTGCGGCATCTGCAGCCCCGGCTGCAGCCGTTGCTTGATGGGCGCGGGCACTCGCTATTTGCATATCAGGGCTGTCGCGCAACGCTTGTTCGATCAAGCCATCCAGCTGAGTGTCGCCCAGGCGCTTCCACCAGTCCTTTTCAGGCCATGCCGCCGGGCTGACGGTAATGCCTGCAAGGGTCCTGGCCGCTTCCAGGTTTTTCCCGTCCTGGCTCACGCCCTCGGTGTTCAGCCCGCTGTAGCTGGCACAACCGGCCAGCAGCATCGACGTAAAAACCAGGCTCAGGCCTGTACGCAGTGTCTTGTGGCTCATTTTTCACCTAAACGCATGACAGTGATGGGATCACCCGCTGCCAACAGTATTTTCTTGAGGATCTGTTCCAGGCTTTGCAGTTCTTGCGGGCTGATGGCGCCGGCCAGCTGGTTCATCGCATCGGCACCGACCTTCGGCAGAAGGCCTGCCAGGGCCTTGCCGTCTTCGCTCAGTACCAGCCGCACCTGGCGACGGTCAGCCTCGGAACGCTGGCGCACCAGCAGGTTTTTCTGCTCAAGACGATCGAGCATGCGCGTCATCGAGCCGCTGTCCAGGCACAGATGGCGGCAAAGCTCAGCCGGAGTGTCGACGTCGAACTGGGCCATGATGATCAGCACCTTGAACTGCGCCGCGGTGATGCCGTAAGGCTCCATATGGCGGTCAATGATCTTGTCTTTGAGCATGGCCGTGCGCCCCAGGAGCAAACCCAGGCTGCAGTTTTGAAAGTTATCGGGGTGAAAATGCTTCATCAGGGCACCAGGAAGCTGCCTAGGCAGTAATGTTTCTAAATATTACTGTCTAGGCAGCTAATGTCAAGCCGATTATTAGGTGGCTATCTATCTGGTTTTTCAGCGGGCACGCAAACCGGTGCCTAAGAGAGCAACTATCTAGATGATGGCGGGATTGTTGTGGAAGCGGGCTTGCTCGCGAGGGCATCGCCCTGCCTGCATGACAGACCGCAGCGTCTGCATCGCGAGCAAGCCCGCTCCCACAGTAGATCTACAGAAGACTCAAGAAACTGCCGGCACACCACTATGAAAGCGGAATTCAACATCCGGCGACTCAATCAGCTCCTGCTCCGCCGCCCTCACCCGCTCGATCACCTGGGCGATATCCTTGGCGTCGCCATACTGGTAGGCCAGTTTCAGATAACCCTGGAAATGTCGGGCCTCGCTCTTGAGCAGACCGAAGTAGAACTTGCCGAGCTCTTCGTCCAGATGCGGCACCAGCGCCTCGAAACGCTCGCAGCTGCGGGCCTCGATAAACGCCCCCACCACCAGGGTATCCACCAGTTTGACCGGCTCATGGTTGCGCACCACCTTGCGCAGCGCCGAGGCATAGCGCCCGGCTGATAGCTGGCGCAGCTCGATCTTGCGCTTTTTCATCAGACGCATGACTTGCTCGTGGTGCACCAGCTCTTCACGAGCCAGACGCGACATCATATTGATCAGGTCAACATGGGAGTGATATTTGGCGATCAGGCTCAGCGCCGTGCTGGCGGCCTTGAACTCGCAGTTTTTGTGATCGATCAGCAGGGTTTCCTGATCAGCCAGTGCCGCTGCAATCCAGCCGTCAGGCGTTCGGCAACCCAGGAACTCATGAATTTCAGGAAGATTCACGCGCACACTCCCAGGCATTGGGAATTGCACGGCAGACCGGCAGTGATTTGAACAATTGCTGACATGGGACTCACAAAGACTGAATTGAGGCGAGCCGGTGATTATACGGGCCCCGGCGCGCAGCACCAACGACACAACTTGATATGCATCAACGCAGGTTCAACTGCCGACCAACTATAGTGAATGCACGCCGTTTCTATTACATGTGGAGTCACCGGTCATGCACAGCATTAACAGCCTGTTGGTCGTCATCGAGCCTCACCTGATGGAAAGCCTCGCACTCAAGCGGGCCAAGCACATTGCCAGTCACACCAAGGCGCATCTGCATCTATTGATCTGCGATAAAAAAAATGACCACTCAGCCCTGCTGAGCGTGCTTGAAAGCAGCCTCAAAAGCGAAGCCTACAGTGTGAGCAGCGAGCAGGCCTGGCACGAAAGCCAGCACGCCACCATTATCAAAGTGCAGCAGGCGCACAACTGCGGGCTGGTGATCAAACAGCATGTGCCCGACAACCCGCTAAAAAAAGTCCTGCTGACCCCTGAGGACTGGAAACTGCTGCGCTATTGCCCAAGCCCGGTGCTGCTGGCCAAAACAGCACAGAGCTGGGAGCACGGCGTGATACTGGCAGCCGTCGACGTGGGCAATAACGACCCGAAGCATATGGCCCTGCATACCAGCATTGTCGACCACGGCTTTCGCATCGCCAGCATGGCCCATGCCGAACTGCATGTGGTCAGCGCCCACCCGGCGCCAATGCTCGCAACAGTCGACGCGGTCTACCCGCTGGATACCGAGCTGGAACAGACCTACCGCGCAGAATGTAAAGTCTTCCAGCAACAATGCGAAATTGACGACAGCCGCCTGCATATTGAAGAAGGCCCGGCGGACGTGATCATTCCGCGGGTAGCCAAAAACCTGGACGCCGTGGTCACCGTGATGGGCACCGTCGCCCGTACCGGTTTTTCCGGGGCCCTGATCGGCAATACCGCCGAAGTGGTGATCGACAAGCTGGAAAGCGACATTCTGGTGCTCAAGCCCGATGACATCGTCGAGCATCTGGAGCAACTGGCGAGCAAGCTCTGAGCGCTTACTCGCCAAACGCATCCTTCAGAAAGCCCGGGGCGATATAGCGCTGATAATGCGCTTCGGACAGGAGGAAAAATTCCCGATCAATGGCATCGCGCAGATCGGTCAGCGGCCAGCCGCGAAACTCCGGCAACAGCACCATGCCGTACAGCTCCAGCTGGTTGATCACCCGCGCCCCGCGGGCAATCAGCTGGTAGGCCCAGCAATACTCGGACTGGGCAGGCACAAAGCGGATTTTGCGCGCCACCAGCTGGTCACGCAGCGTGGCCCGGTCGAACACTTCGACCTTGCCGGCCATCACCTGCACCAACAACTGCTCGAGCCGACGCCACACGGCACGCTTTTCTTCCTCGTTGTAACCGTTCCAGTTGATCACTTCATGATGGAAACGCTTGCAACCACGGCACACAAGGTCGCCGTAAACCGTTGAGCAAAGGCCTATGCAGGGGGTCTTGATGGCTTGATTGGACATGGCGAAATAGAGCACTGCAGAACGAAACAGGTGGCCATGTTAGCCCTTTGTCTAACGCAGATCACCCCTCAACCTTCAGGGCCTAACTTACCTTTAACAAGTTTTTACCGTAGAATCGGCCTGCCTTTTAAGGCGCCAATGTCCGTTAGAAGCTGTTTTCAAAGCGTCACGAGCACAGTTGATCCCGAAGAACGGTGTTGGTGAGGGGTGTTTGCACTGCAGATACCCCCACCGACATTCATCATCTCCCCCGTTCGGAAGGCGTAAAACTTTGAAAACAGCTTCTGTTGGGAATCCTTGAAACTCTGGCCAAGCGGCTCATAAAGCCGCGCAGCGCATGAGTGCTCGGCATTCCTGGATGAGCGTCCCGGACACCCATTTGGGACCAATGATGAGGGTAATAACTGTGCTTGAAGCCTACCGCAAACATATCGAAGAGCGCGCAGCACTGGGTATCGTTCCCCAGCCGCTTAACGCCGAACAAACCGCAGGCCTGGTTGAGCTGCTGAAAAACCCGCCTGCCGGCGAAGAAGAATTCCTCGTAGACCTGATCACCAACCGCATTCCGCCGGGTGTTGACGAAGCTGCTTACGTAAAAGCCGGCTTCCTGGCCGCGATTGCCAAAGGCGAAGCGACCTCTCCGCTGATCAGCAAAAAACGCGCTGTTGAACTGCTTGGCACCATGCAGGGCGGCTACAACATCGTGACCCTGGTTGACCTGCTGGACGACGCGGAGCTGGCTCCGGTTGCCGCCGAGCAACTCAAGCACACCCTGCTGATGTTTGACGCCTTCCACGACGTTGCAGAAAAAGCCAAGAACGGCAATGCCCACGCCAAAGCCGTGGTGCAGTCCTGGGCTGACGGCGAGTGGTTCAAGAACCGCCCTACCCTGGCTGACAAAATCAGCCTGCGCGTGTTCAAGGTAACCGGCGAAACCAACACCGACGACCTGTCGCCGGCACCGGACGCCTGGTCGCGCCCTGACATCCCGCTGCACGCCCTGGCCATGCTGAAAATGGCCCGTGACGGTATCGTGCCGGACGTGCAAGGCTCCATCGGCCCGATGAAGCAAATCGAAGAAATGCGCGGCCAGGGCTTCCCTATCGCTTACGTCGGTGACGTAGTCGGTACCGGTTCGTCGCGCAAGTCGGCAACCAACTCCGTACTGTGGTTCTTCGGCGACGACGTTCCTTATGTACCGAACAAGCGTGCCGGCGGTTTCTGCTTCGGCAGCAAAATCGCTCCGATCTTCTACAACACCATGGAAGATGCTGGCGCACTGCCAATCGAATTTGATGTTTCCAACATCAACATGGGCGACGTGATCGACCTGTACCCGCACGCAGGCAAAGTCTGCAAGCACGGTACTGACGAAGTCATCACCACTTTCGAACTGAAAACCCCGGTTCTGTTGGACGAAGTACGCGCTGGCGGCCGTATTCCGCTGATCATCGGCCGCGGCCTCACCGAGAAGGCTCGCGCCGAGCTGGGTCTGGGCCCTACCGACCTGTTCAAGAAGCCTGAAGCACCGGTTGAAAGCACCAAGGGTTTCACCCTGGCGCAGAAAATGGTCGGCAAGGCTTGCGGCGTGACTGGCGTTCGTCCAGGCACTTACTGCGAACCGAAGATGACCACCGTAGGTTCTCAGGACACCACCGGTCCTATGACCCGTGACGAACTGAAGGACCTGGCGTGCCTGGGCTTCTCCGCTGATCTGGTGATGCAGTCGTTCTGCCACACCGCGGCTTATCCAAAGCCGATCGACGTGACCACCCACCACACCCTGCCTGACTTCATCATGACCCGCGGCGGTGTTTCCCTGCGTCCGGGCGACGGCATCATCCACAGCTGGCTGAACCGCATGCTGCTGCCGGATACCGTCGGTACCGGTGGTGACTCCCACACCCGTTTCCCGATGGGCATTTCGTTCCCGGCCGGTTCGGGTCTGGTGGCGTTCGCCGCAGCTACTGGCGTAATGCCATTGGATATGCCGGAATCGGTTCTGGTTCGCTTCAAGGGCGAAATGCAACCGGGCATCACCCTGCGTGACCTGGTTCACGCCATTCCTTACGTCGCTATCCAGAAAGGCCTGCTGACGGTAGAGAAGAAAGGCAAGATCAACGAATTCTCGGGTCGTATCCTGGAAATCGAAGGTCTGGACAACCTGAGCATCGAGCAAGCCTTCGAACTGTCCGACGCTTCGGCAGAACGTTCGGCCGCCGGTTGCACCATCAAGCTGTCCAAAGAGTCGATCACCGAATACCTGAACTCCAACATCACCCTGCTGCGCTGGATGATCGGTGAAGGTTACGGCGACGCACGTACCCTCGAGCGTCGTGCTCAAGCGATGGAAGCCTGGGTAGCCAACCCTGAGCTGATGGAAGCCGATGCTGACGCCGAATACGCGCACATTATCGAAATCGATCTGGCTGACATCAAAGAGCCTGTGCTCTGTGCGCCAAACGACCCGGATGACGCCCGTCTGCTGTCCAGCGTTGCTGGCGAGAAAATCGACGAAGTGTTTATCGGTTCGTGCATGACCAACATCGGCCACTTCCGCGCTGCGGGCAAGTTGCTGGACAAGGTCAAAGGCCAGCTGCCAACCCGTCTGTGGCTGTCGCCGCCGACCAAGATGGACGCTCACCAACTGACCGAAGAAGGCTACTACGGTATCTACGGCAAAGCTGGCGCGCGCATGGAAATGCCGGGCTGCTCGCTGTGCATGGGTAACCAGGCACGTGTAGAGCCGAACTCGACTGTTGTGTCGACTTCGACCCGTAACTTCCCGAACCGTCTGGGTGACGGCGCGAACGTTTACCTGGCTTCGGCCGAGTTGGCGTCGGTTGCCTCGATCCTGGGTCGCCTGCCTTCCGTTGAGGAATACATGGCCTACGCGGCAGAGATCAACACCATGGCTGCGGACGTGTACCGCTACCTGAGCTTTGATCAGATCGCCGAATTCCGTGAAGCGGCAGCCAATGCCAATATCCCGGTTATTCAAGCGTAAGCTGATGCAGTAACGAAAAAGCCCCGACTCTTACGAGCCGGGGCTTTTTCATGTCTGGCGTTCAGTGATTTACAGCAGCGGTGATACGACTTGCTGCTCTCGCGGCCAGGCATCGAGCACGGCCTTGAACAAGGTCGCCAGCGGGATCGCAAAGAATATCCCCCAGAACCCCCATAAACCGCCAAACAACAGCACCGCACAAATGATCGCCACCGGGTGCAGGCTCACCGCCTCGGAGAACAGCAGCGGTACCAGCACATTGCCGTCCAGGGTCTGAATGATCCCGTAGACCGCCATCAGGTAGATAAACTGATCGCTCCAGCCCCACTGGAACAGCGCAATCAGCAGCACCGGCACCGTCACCACCACCGCCCCGACATAGGGCACCACTACCGAAACCCCCACTAGCAGCGCCAGCAAGGCCGCATAATTGAGGCCCATGGTGACAAAGGCGATATAGGTCACGCCGCCACAAATGATGATCTCGATCACCTTGCCGCGAATGTAATTGGCAATCTGGCGGTTCATTTCTTCGGCCACGCGGGTAATCAATGCCCGTTCACGGGGCAAATAACCCCGCACCCAACGGCCAATCACCGCGCGGTCCTTGAGGAAGAAAAACACCAGGATCGGCACCAGCACCAGATAAATCATGATGTTGACCAGCAGCGGCAAACTGGACAGCGAAAAGGTCAGTGCCAGTTGCCCGAACTTGCCGATTTCACCCCGTG
Source organism: Pseudomonas sp. FSL R10-2964 (assembly GCF_009600035.1). Lineage (NCBI taxonomy): Bacteria > Pseudomonadati > Pseudomonadota > Gammaproteobacteria > Pseudomonadales > Pseudomonadaceae > Pseudomonas > Pseudomonas sp. FSL R10-2964. Next base: position 17,210 of record NZ_WIWH01000035.1, read on the forward strand.
CAACTTCGATGGCCTGTAACACCTGCTCATCCGACACGAGGTGAGGGTAGCGCTCAGGCAGCAACAGCAACAACGATTGCCACTTGGCAAGCATGCCCGGCAGCTCGTTGAACAGGGTGATCAACTGATGCCAGAGCAAAGGCACTACCACCACCAGAAACACCAGCAACAGCCCCATAAACAGCGCAAACACCAGCCCGACTGCCGCCGCGGCCGGCATCCGCATGCGTTCCAGTGCAACCACCAGGCCCTGCATCAAATACGCCAGCACCATGCCCGCCAGCACCGGCGCCAGCATGCCGCCCAATGTCAGTACGGCGGTGAAAGCCAACACCAGCAACACCGCCAGCACCACTGCTTCTTCATCAGAGAAATAGCGCTGCACCCAACCACGTAAAACCTTGAACATCGATATTCCTTAAAAGAAAGTGCAGCGCTTCTGCGGCAGCGATTCATTCGCGAGCAGGCTCGCTCCCACAGCGAGGTCAAGCAAGGCTCAGGCCTTGCGTAACCAGTAGCGATAAGTGCCAGCATCTACTTCTTCACGCAGCAACTCATGGCCTGCCAGGCGCGCGAAGGTACGAATGTCCCGTTGTGAGCCGGCATCGGTGGCAATCACCTTGAGGGTCTGGCCACTGCCCATTTTGTTAAGCGCCATCTTGGCCTTGAGCAGTGGCAGCGGGCAATTGAGCCCGGCAGCATCCAGTTCGGCATCATGGGCCAGCACATCAGTCATTGCATACGTCTCCACAGAGGGCTTTTTTTATGCGGGCTAGAATACCCCAAGCAACCCCGCCACTGGTCGCCAGCCAAGTGTCCAGCTACAGTAAGCGCTTTACCGACCAGAGCCTTGTGCATGACTTTTCTGCGCCCTACCCTGTTGACGCTCGCTTGCCTGCTCGCATCACCGAGTTTCGCCGACGATTTACCGTCTCTGGGTGACGCCAGTTCGTCCATTGTCTCGCCACAGCAAGAGTACCAACTGGGCCGCGCCTGGCTGGGCATGTTGCGCGGCCAGGTGTCACAACTCAACGACCCGCAACTCAAGGACTACGTCGAGACCAGTGTCTACAAACTGGTCGAAACCAGCCAGGTGCAGGACCGCCGCCTGGAATTCATCCTGATCAACAGCCCGCAGCTCAACGCCTTCGCCGCACCCGGCGGCATCATCGGGGTTAACGGCGGCCTGTTCCTCAATGCCCAGACCGAAGGTGAATATGCCTCGGTAATGGCCCACGAACTGGCCCACTTGTCCCAACGCCACTTTGCCCGTGGCGTGGAAGCCCAGCAGCGCATGCAACTGCCGATGATGGCAGCGCTGCTCGCCGGGATCATCGTTGCAGCCTCTGGCGCAGGAGATGCCGGCATCGCTGCGATTGCCGGCACCCAGGCTGCGGCCCTGCAAGAGCAGCGACGCTTCTCGCGCCAGAATGAGCAGGAAGCTGACCGCATCGGCATTCTTAACCTGGAGAAAGCCGGTTACGACCCGCGCTCCATGCCCACCATGTTTGAGCGCCTGATGCGCCAGTACCGTTTTGATGGCAGGCCGCCGGAATTTTTGCTGACTCACCCGGTCACCGAGTCGCGTATCGCCGATACCCGCAACCGCGCGGAACAGGCCCGGCCAGGCGGCACCGAAGACAGCCTGCGCTATCAGTTGATCCGCGCCCGGGTGCAACTCAATTACGAAGAAACCCCGGGGCTGGCGGCCAAACGCTTTCGCCAGCAACTGGATGAAAACCCGAAAAATAACGTAGCCCGTTATGGCCTGGCGATTGCCTATATAAAAGGCAGCCAGTTCAACGAAGCCCGCGAGACCCTCAAGCCACTGCTGGAAAAGGCGCCCAACGACATCACCTATAACCTGGCACAGATCGAGCTGGACATGGACAGCAACCGCCTGAGCGAAGCCCAGCAACGTATCGACCGGATGCGCACCCTGTACCCGGGCAATTACCCGCTCAATCAGGCCCGGGTTGATTTGCTGCTCAAGCAGAATAATCCCAAGGAAGCCGACAAGGCCCTTGAGGCGCTGCTCAAGAGCCGCCCCGACGACCCGGATGTCTGGTATTCGGTTGCCGAGACCCGAGGTTTGTCAGGCAATATCATCGGCCTGCACCAGGCCCGTGCGGAGTACTTCGCATTGGTGGGGGATTACCGCCAGGCCATCCAGCAACTGGACTTTGCCCAGAAGCTGACCAACAACTTTCAGCTGTCGGCACGCCTGGATGCGCGCAAGCGGGAGTTGATGGATCAGGAACGGGCGCTCAAGGAAATGATGAACTGAGCCTGACTGGCTCAGTTCCTGTGGGAGCGGGTTTGCTAATCAGGCATTCCCCGCCAGCTTCAACCGCGCCGCCTGGGTGAAATCGAGCATGCGTTTGAGCGGGCGAATGGCATGGGGCACCAGTGCCGGGTCGACAAAGATTTCGTTGCTGCCCTGCTGCAAGCATTCCAGCGTGCGCTCCAGGGTATTCATCGCCATCCACGGGCAGTGCGCGCAACTGCGGCACGCCGCACCGTTACCCGCAGTCGGGGCCTCGATAAACACCTTGTCCGGGCACAGTTGCTGCATCTTGTAGAAAATGCCGCGATCGGTGGCCACGATAAAGGTCTTGTTCGGCAGGTTCTGCGCCGCAGCGATCAACTGACTGGTAGAGCCCACGGCATCGGCCAGATCGATCACCGATTCCGGCGACTCCGGGTGCACCAGGATCGCTGCATCCGGGTACAGCGCCTTCATGTCTTCCAGCTGCTTGGACTTGAACTCTTCGTGAACGATGCAGGCACCGTCCCACAGCAGCATGTCGGCACCGGTCTGGCGCTGGATATAACGGCCCAGATGCTTGTCCGGCCCCCAGATAATGGTTTCGCCGTTATCCATCAGGCTTTCGACGATTTCCAGCGCGCAGCTTGAGGTCACCACCCAGTCCGCCCGGGCCTTGACCGCCGCCGACGTGTTGGCATACACCACCACCGTGCGCTCGGGGTGCTTGTCGCAAAACGCGGAGAACTCTTCCACCGGGCAGCCCAGGTCCAGCGAGCAGGTGGCCTCCAGCGTCGGCATCAGCACGCGTTTTTCAGGGGTGAGGATTTTTGCGGTTTCGCCCATAAAGCGCACACCGGCCACCAGAATGGTCTTGGCCGGGTGAGCCGCACCAAAGCGGGCCATCTCCAGGGAGTCAGAGACACAGCCGCCAGTTTCTTCGGCCAGGGCCTGAATCACCGGATCACAATAAAAGTGCGCCACCAGCACCGCGTCGCGGGCTTTAAGTTCAGCCGCGATTTGCGCCCGCAGGCTGAGGGCTTGAGCCTCAGTCAACGGCTTGGGCTGCTTGGCATCAAGGTGGGCTTGAACCAGAAGTCGTTCAGAAATTTGCGTCATGTTCGCAAGACCTGCAAGCGCTGTTGCGCGAAAGTCGAGTGTACCACCAGCTCCGGGCCGGCAAGCCCCGCTGGGAGAATGTATGTATCAGGCACGGACAAGCACTGAAGCGCGACAAGGCTACAGAATATCCTTGGGATTCAAAAGTTTAATGTGGGTATCAGGCAGGTAGATGCAGGCTGAGGGGCCTGCATCGGCTTTAGAACGGGGGATTTTACTGAATCGCCGCCAGTACCAGCTCGGCCACCGGCCCGCCCGATGCCGGGTTTTGCCCGGTAATCAGCCGTCCGTCTGCGATGGCAAACGGTGCCCATGGGGTACCGGCCTTTTGATACAAGGCACCGCGCTTCACCAGCTCGGTTTCGGTCAGGTACGGCACATGCTGGCTTAATCCGGCCAGGTCTTCCTCTTCATTGGAAAAACCAGTGACTTTCTTGCCCTTGACCAGCAGTTCACCATTACTCAGCTTGATATTCAGTAAACCCACAGCGCCATGACACACCGACGAAACCACCCCGCCGTGCTCATAGATATGACGGCTGAGCGCTTGCAGTTTCTCGTTGTCAGGAAAATCCCAGATAACGCCATGGCCGCCCGCGTAATAAATGGCGATGTAGTCATCCGGGTTGACCTGATCGGGCTTGAACGTCGCGCCCAGCCGGTTCATGAAGGCCTTGTCGTGATACCACTGCCAGTCAATCGGCGACGCCATGTCGGCGGCCAGGCTGTGGGGGTCGATCGGCGTGTACCCACCTTGCGGGCTGACGTAGTCGACGGCATAGCCTGCGGCCTCGACCTTGTGCACAAAATGCACGGCCTCGCCCAGCCATAAGCCTGTGGCGCGATCAAGGTTCGGGTATTTCTCGACGCTGGTCAGTACCACCAAAATCTTCTTGCTCATGGTCAACCTCCTGTTTGTGCGGACACCGGCAAACCGGTGGGAACAAGAGCATAGACCACGCCAGCGCGCATTTGTCCTAGCCTGCCCAGACCGCCGCCGGCACACACACCACCCCGTCAAACAGCAACCGCGCCGTGCGCATCAGCCCGCACCCAGCCAACTGGCCGTGGTGCAAACGCAGCTCCACCGTGAACTCTCCTGTCGGGTGTTCTACCGAAAGTTGCCGCACATCCCCCTTCCCTACCCGGGCCAATCCTGCCGCCACACTCCCCTCGATCAAACACGCGGCAGCCACGCTGACCGCCCCGAATACGCCAATACTGGTATGGCAGCGATGCGGAATGAATGTACGTGTACACAACGCCCCCCCCGCCTGTGCAGGTGCCACCAGGCACATTTTCGGCACATTACGCTGGCGCACATCACCCAGGTTCATGGCCAGACCGGCCTGCATGCGGATCGACTCAAGCCGTGCTCTGAGCGCAACGTCCGCATCCAGCTGTGCCGGGCTTTCATAGCCACTGCATCCCAGTTCCTGGGCCCGCAGCAACACTACCGGCATGCCATTGTCAATGCAGGTCACTGCAACTCCGTCCAGCACATCAACAGCGTTACCCGTTGGCAATAGCGCACCGCAGCTGGCCCCGGCGATGTCTTCGAACTCGACGACCAGGGGCGCGGCAAATCCCGGCACACCATCGATTCGCGCATCACCGCTGTAGCAGACACGGCCGGAAGATGTGGGCACATGGGCAATCGCGATCTGCCCGCTGTTCTGCATATATATCCGTACCGGGGTCACATCCCCCGCCACTGGCACCAGCCCCCGCTCAAGGGCAAACGGCCCGACGCCGGACAGGATATTGCCGCAGTTCTGGCCGTAGTCGACTCGCGGCTCATCCACCAGCACTTGCGCAAACAGATAGTCCACATCAGCGTCCGGCCGGGCAGACGGCTGGATAATTGCAACCTTGCTGGTTAGCGAGTCGGCACCACCGATGCCGTCAATCTGCCGGCTGTCCGGCGAACCCATGACCGCCAGCAGCACGAGATCACGCAACAGCGGGTCTGCGGGCAAGTCGCTGGCCAGAAAATACGCGCCCTTTGAGGTGCCACCGCGCATCAACAGGCAAGGAATGCGGGTCTGGGTCATGCTCAGCCCCCGAGTTCTTCAATGCTGTCGACGTAACGCAGGCCTTTCTCGGCCAGCCGCCCGCGCATGTTATAGATATCAAGCCCCAGCTCGCCCTTGGCCAGGCGCAGGGCTTTGTGGTCTTCCAGATCAGCCCGCTCGCGGCTGGCCTCGACCACCTTCGCCACCTCGACGCGGCGCACAATCACTACCCCGTCGTCATCCGCCACCACCACATCCCCAGGGTTGACCAGTTGCCCGGCGCAGATGATCGGCAGGTTCACCGAGCCCAATGTTTCCTTGATCGTGCCCTGGGCACTGATGGCCCGCGACCACACCGGGAAGCCCATGCCACGCAAGGTATGGGTGTCGCGAACTCCCGCATCGATAATCAGTGCACGCACACCACGGGCCTTGAGCGAGGTGGCCAGCAGATCGCCAAAATAACCGTCGGTACAAGGTGAAGTCGGTGCCACCACCAGAATGTCGCCGGGTTGGCATTGCTCCACGGCAACATGGAACATCCAGTTATCCCCTGGCGCTACCAGCACTGTCACTGCCGTGCCGCTGATCACCGTACCGCGCTGGATCGGTGTGATGCGAGGGGCCAACAGGCCTTTGCGGCCCTGGGCCTCATGGATCGTGGCCACCCCGTAGCGTCCCAGTTCGTTGACCAGCGCCGCGTCGGCACGGGGGATATTGCGCACGACCAGGCCGGTTTTACCCATCAGTTGGCTCATGCCAGGTTCTCCGTCACACGAGGGAAGATGCTCTGGTAACCCTCGGCATACTCGATATTGCGCCCCGAGGCGATACCCACGTTGCGCTTGGCCTGCACCCCGCGCTGCAAAGCAACACGGGTGTAGTACTCCCACAGATGTTCCTGACCGGCCATGCATTGAATGGCCGCGTATTTTTTGTCCCACACATCGGTGATATCCAGCAGCACATCCGGGCGCCACTCGCACTGTTCCGGCTGATGCGGCTCGAAGCTGTACACCGGTGGTGCCCCGATGATTTTCTCGCCCGGCCGGTAACCTTCGGCCTGAGCAATGATGCGTGCCTCCTGGGTCAGGTTCATGGCCAGCGGATGATCGTAGTTGTACGGGTCCTTGATCGAATGGCTGAGCACAAACTCCGGCTGCACGCGGCGAAACACATCAGCCAGGCGAAACAGCGTGTCCTTGTCGGCGCGCATCGGGTAGTCGCCGATATCGAAGAATTCGACGCTGGCGCCCAAAATATCCGCGGCCTGCTGCGCTTCCTCGCGGCGCGCCTGCTTGACCCGCTGTTCACTCATCTCGCCTTTGCGCCACAACTTGGCGGATTCACCGCGCTCGCCATACGACAGGCAAACAATGTGCACCGCATAACCCTGTTGCGCATGCAAGGCGATGGAACCGCCGGCGCGCCAGACAAAATCGGCCGAGTGGGCACTGACAACCAGTGCGGTTTTGGGTGATGCATTCATGTGCGGGCTCCTTCAACAGTTGGCCAAAGGATCGCACCCACCTGCCGCCCCGGAGTAATGCATAAGCTTGTTACAGGTATGCGTTTTATTTATTGCCAGCTCATCTTCCAGGCAGGCATAGTCCCACCGTATTGCCCAATCAAAGAGCCTGCCCCCCATGCAGCCGAGTGAGCTACCCAGCCTGATGCACGTGCGCGCCTTTGTCCGGGTGGCCGACTACGGCAGTGTGTCCAAAGCCTCTGAAGCCCTGTTCCGGGCACAGTCGGTCGTGACCCGCTCGATTTCCGAACTGGAGGCTCGCCTCGGCGTGCTGTTGTTTGAGCGCCATGCCAACGGCATGCGCCTGACCGATTACGGCACCCGCCTGCTGCCTCGCGCCCGCCGCGTGCTGGCCGAACTGGACAGCGTCCCGCAGCTGCTCAACGGTGCAGACAAAGCCCAGAACGAGCCGCTGTACCTGTTTCAGGCCCGACGCCTGCAAGTCTTTGTCAAACTGTGCGAAACCCACCATATGCAGACCGTCGCCAGCCTGCTCGGGCTGAGCCAGCCGGCCATAAGCTCGACCCTCAAGGTGCTCGAAAGCGGTTGCGGCCAAACCCTCTTCGAACGTACGCCACGGGGCCTGCTGCCCACCCGCGCCAGCCTCGACATCCTGTTCCCGGTGCGCCGCGCCCTCAATGAACTGCGCCATATCGACACCGATATCAGCGCCCTGCAGGGAGCGCTGCAGGGTGTGGTTCAGGTGGGTGCCCTGCCCTTGGGCCGCACCCGCATCCTGCCCGAGGCCATCGTGCGCCTGATGCGCGAACACCCCGGCATCCAGGTGATCACCAACGAAAGTCCGTTCGATCTGCTGGCCACCGAGTTGCGCGCGGGCGATGTCGATTTTATTTTCGGCGCCTTGCGCTCGACAGCGTACGCCAGCGACCTGTCGGGCGAGGCCTTGCTGACGGAGGAGATGGTGGTGCTGGCGCGACGCGGTCATCCGCTGTATTCGAAAAGTGCCTTGCAGGCCGAACTGGCTGATGCGCAATGGGTACTGCCACGGGCCGGCTCGCCGGCGCGACATATGCTTGACGACTGTTTTACGGCATTTGGCATTGCGCCGCCGCGCCCGGCGGTCGAGAGCGGCGACATGGCGATCATCCGCGGCCTGCTGCTGCGCTCGGACATGCTCGCGGCGGTGTCCGCACACCAACTGGAGCCTGAAATCGCCAGTGGCGAGCTGTGCATCCTGCCGCTGGAACTGCGCCATACCTCCCGCGCCATCGGCCTGACCTCACGCACCGCCAGCCTGCACTCACCGGTGGCGCAGGCGTTGATGGACGTGATCCGTGAAATAACCCGAAGTCAGAGAATATTCAACGGATAGCTGACAATCAGACGGTTTTCATCAAACTCGCTGGTGCTGTAGTCGCGGCGTATCGTCGAGTTGCGGATGCGCAGGTTGAGGTCTTTGAACGTGCCACTCTGCAGGGTGTAGGCCAGCTCGGTTTCACGCCCCCATTCCTTGCCATCTGTGATGGTGCCGGTATGCACGTTGCTGCCACTGAGATAGCGGTTCATCAACGTCAGGCCGGGCACCCCAAGCGCCGCAAAGTTGTAGTCGTGGCGCAACTGCCAGGACTTCTCCCGGGCACTGTCGTAGCTGGAGTTGTACGTGTCATTGGCCAGGGTTCCGCCGCTGGTGCCATTGACCCGCATCCAGCCGTCATCACCGCTGACCTTTTGCAGGCCCACATAGAACGTGTTGCCGCCATAACGGGCCGAAAGCAGCGCCGACACCGTGCGGTTATCCAGGTTGCCGGCTTTGGCACTGCCCTCTTCGGTACCCCGGAAGTAACCCAGGTTGGCCCCCAGCGTCCAGTCGCCCAGCGGCTGGCTGTGGGTCACTTGCAGGTATTGCTGCTGGTAGATGTCCTTGAGCTCGGCATTCCACAAGCCGACCATCGTGCGTTTTTCGTTGAAGGTGTATTCGCCGCCGACAAAGTTGAAGCGATCGGATGTAACCGTCGCTTTGCCCTGCATAAACATGTCGTCCATGCTCGAGTCGTTACGCGGGCTGTTTTTGCGGAATTGGCCGCCGTACAGTGTCAGGCCATCAAAGTCCTGCGAGGTTACCTGAGCGCCTTCAAAGGTTTGTGGCAGTGAGCGACCATCATCGGAACGCAGGATCGGCAGCACCGGCATCCACTCCCCCACTTTGAGCACGGTCTTGCCGATTTTCATTTTCCCGGCCACCGCCAGACGCCCGAAATCGTCAGCCGGGCGCCCGTCACTGCCCACCGGCAACAATTGGGTGCCACCACTGCCCTTGCCGCCATCGAGCTTGATCGAATACAGGCCCAGCGCATCCACCCCGAAGCCGACAGTGCCTTGGGTAAAACCCGACTTGGCGTCCAGAATAAAGTTCTGGGTCCATTCCTGAGCCAACCCCTGGGCATTGCCCGGGTTGGTAAAATTGCGGTTGATAAAGAAATTGCGCAGGTTCAGGTTGACGCTGGCATCGTCGACAAAGCCGGCCGCCTGGCCTGGTAAAGGCAACGCACAGGCAAGCGCCAACGCGCAGAAATTGCGTGAGTTGAGGGTGACAGTCATTGTTATTGTTTTCCGTTTGTATTGGTTAATCGCCCCCTTTGCGGGGGCAACACGATCAGCGCGAAGCTTTGCCCGCCACTGAATAGAGCACTTGCTGATTGCGGGTCTGGATAAAGTCTTTCAGGCTTTCGCCGCGCATGGCGGCATATACCTGCAGATTGGGAATACCCAATACCGCCGCGAGTTTTTCCAGCACAAAGAAAATCACTCCGTAGTGGATCAACCCGCGCCAGTCGCGACGACGCAACAGGTCACGTTCTTCTTCGCTGAGCCCGGACTCGGCAAACATCGCCTCAGGCCCGGCCAAAAAGCGCTGGCGCCATTCGGGCTCGATCATGCGGTGCAAAAACTTGTTCAGGCGATAGCACTTGGCACTGCGGGCCAGGGTGAAGGGGTAAGTGCCTGGCAACTTCTCGATCCCTGCCAGTTGGTGCTGCATATGTGCCCGATGACGGGCATTGGCCTCGGCCGGCACCGGGCGATCCTGGTTCTCCAGCAACAGGGTGGCAATCCCGGTCATGGACGGCAGGTAGTAATCCTGATGCAGGTTTTTCACCACAGCCGACAACGCACCGCGCATGATCAGCCAGGTAATGACCTCTGCCCCCTCCAGGCCGCCAAGGGTGGCAAACTCGGCCAGGGTCATTTCAGTCAAACGCACCGGATCATTGACCAGCAGGTCGACAAACTGCGCATCCCACTCCGGGTTGTTGAAGCCGCAACGCTCCCCATGCACCTGGTGGGAAACCCCGCCGGTGGCGACGATGGCGACCTTCAAATCCTCTGGATAACTTTCGATGGCGCGGCGCAGCGCCAGCCCCAGCTTGTAGCAGCGCAACGCACTGGGAATGGGGAACTGCAACACGCCGACCTGTAGCGGCACGATTTGCACCGGCCAGTGCGGCTCGTGGGGCAGCAGCGCCGACATGGGCGAAAAGAAACCGTGATCCAGCGGTTTGTCACGGAAAAAACTCATGTCGAATTCATCGGCCATCAGGCTTTCGCCGATATGCCGGGACAGGGCCGCATGCCCGCCGACTCCCGGTAACGCGCGCGGATTTCCGCCTTCGTCGGCTACTTCGTAACGCTCATCCACCCCCAGAGAAAACGCACCGTAGTGGTCGAAAAAAAACGACGTCACATGGTCATTGAAAATGTAGAACAGCACGTCCGGCTGCTGCTCTTTCAGCCACACCTTGATGGGTTCAAAACCATCAAATATTGGTGCCCAGGCGGCCTCGTTCTGTTTGTCGTGATCAACGGCGAAGCCGATGGTCGGGGTGTGTGATACAGCGAGGCCACCTATGATGCGAGCCATGACGAATTCCTTGAATAATAAGAGTTTATTGCGCCAGCACCGCACGGCTGACAGCCCGTTGCCGTGCCCGGCCATTGCCCATGATTGCCAACGCAGCGATAAAGGCCGGCACCGCCAGCATCGCGAACAGTAACGGTAAGTCCAGCCCCAGGCTGAGCACCGCACCGCCGATCAGCGAGCCGAAAATCGCGCCAAAACGGCCAATGCCCAACATCCAGCTCACGCCGGTAGCGCGGCAGTCGGTCGGGTAGTAGCCCGGCGCAAAAGCGTTAAGACCGGTTTGCGCTCCGCTCATGCAAAAGCCTGCGGCAATCACGCCCACGGCCAGCAGGCTGGACTCCAGGCTGAATGCCCCCAGCAGCAGGATAAAGGCACCGCCCAGGGCATAGGAGGTGGCGATCACGGCATTGGGATTGCGTCGGTCCATTGCCCAGCCCACCACGATGGCACCCACCGTGCCGCCGATCTGGAACAGCCCGGTGATGGTGGCGGCACGCTCGATGGACAAACCACCGTCACGCAGCAGGGTCGGCATCCAGCCCATGGTCAGGTAGATCACCAACAGGCCCATGAAATAGGTCAACCACAGGGCCAGCGTGCCGAAGCGGTACTGCCTGGTGAACAGCATGCGCACTGGCGCTTTGTGCTGCACCTGGGGTTCGGACATGACAAACCGGGTGGCGGCAGTGAAAGTGCCGCCCAGCTTGTTCAGCACCTTGGCAATCTGGCTGGCCGAGGCATTATGGGCCGCCAGAAAACGTGCGGATTCGGGTAGCAGCAACCACAGGAACGGCAACAGCAGCAGCGGCATGATTCCGCCAAACAGCAGCACCGACTGCCAGCCATGGCTCGGGATCAACCAGGCTGCGACAAAGCCGCCGAGTCCGGAGCCCATATTGAAACCGGTGAACATGATGGTGATAAACAGCGAGCGGTTGCGTTCCGGCAAGTATTCAGCCAGCAGTGTGGTGGTATTGGGCAACGCCGCCCCCAGCGCCACCCCGGTCAGCAGGCGCAGGGCTGCCAGCTCATAGGGATTACGGGCAAAAGCGCAGGCCAGGCTCAGCACGCTAAACCCGGTCACGGCAAACAGCATGATTTTCTTGCGCCCCAGACGGTCGGCGTATGGCCCCGCAGTCAGGGCGCCAATGGCCAGCCCGACCATTCCCGCGCTCATCACCGGGCCGAAAGCAGCGCGTGACAGGCCCCATTCCTGGATCAGTGACGGTGCGACAAAGCCCATCACCGCCACATCGAAACCATCGAACAACACAACGAAAAAGCACAGTGCAAGAATCAACCACTGGTATTTGGCGACGGGCCTGCCATCGATCCAGGCCTTGATATCGACCGTTTCGTGAGTCATGTTTTCCACCTTATTATTTTTGTAGAAATTGCGACTGGCACTGGCATAAGCGCAGGCCAAAAAAAGTCATGCCCAACAGTCGAACTGTTGGGCATGACTCTAAGGCCGCCGATGCCTGCCCCGCCTCTGGGAAATCCTTAAGCGGGTATCGATTTTTCTTATCAGGTGTTCCACACGTTCGTGCGTACCGCCTTGCTTTTCTACTTAAATCTTGCCGAACACCTTGAACACACTGATGATCGCAGGCCCGATGGCCACCAGGAAAAAGCTCGGCCACAGGCAGAAGATCAGTGGAAACACCAGCTTGGTACCGACTTTGGCGGCCTTTTCTTCAGCCAGCTGGGTGCGCCGATCGCGAAACTCTTCAGCATAAATCCGCAGGGTCGTCCCCACACTGGTACCAAAGCGAATGCTTTGTGCCAGCAAGCTCACCAGCCCGCGAATATCTTCCAGCCCGGTACGCTCGGCCAGGTGCTTGAGCGCCTCAGTACTGGGCACCCCGGCACGCACCTCGGCGTTGACCAGCGCCAGTTCCATGGCCAGGTCAGGCTGGCTGACGGCCATTTCCTCGGCCACCCGTTCAATAGCCTGGGGCAAGGCCAGGCCCGATTCCACACACACCACCATCAGGTCGAGGGCATCCGGGAAGGCAATGAGCAACCGCGACATGCGCGACTTCTTGCGTGAGCTGACATAGATCGCCGGTATCAACCAGCCCACCCCGAGCGCTACTGCCAGGATGCCGCCCCCCAGCAGCAGCGACATGTTGGGAATAAACGGCAATGCCAGAAGCGCAATACCCATCAGCAGCAGTGGCAGCAGCAGACGAATCGCCCAGTACACCTGCACCGCAGACGGCGAGCGATAACCGGCATGGATCAGCAGGGTCCGGGTGGCCGATGCCCCCCGGGTCTCACCGGAGCTGAAACGCTGCCCGACCTGCTCCAGCATCATTTGCAGATTGCTCGGCGGCGCCCGGTGGTCGACACCATGCCCGCGCTTGATCAACATCAAGCGCCGCTGTACCGGGCTTTGCAGGCCCTTGACCAGCACCGCCAGGGTGACCACCACCAACACCACACTCAGGCCGATAAGCCCGGCAAACAGCATGCGGGTCAGTTGCTCGTTACCCACCATCCGGTTGATCAGTTCGAGTAAATAGTTCATGTCACCCTCCAGGGCGAGCCGTGTTCAAACCTGAATCCGGATGATTTTGCGAATCCAGAAAATCCCGATGATCATGGCCACAAAAGCCCCCATGATCAGCTTCTGGCCCATGGGCTCCTTGAACAGCAGGGGCATATAAGTCGGGCTGGAAATCAGGATGGCCAACGCCAGCACAAAGGGCATCGACACCAGAATCCAGCCGGACATCCGCCCTTCAGCCGAGAGCGTCTTGACCTTGCGATGGAAGCGAAAGCGCCCGCGGATCAGGCTGCTCAAGCGGGTCAACACCTCGGTCAGGTTGCCGCCGGTTTCGCGGTGGATCAGCACCGTGGTCACCAGCATCATCACCGTCATGCTGGGCACCCGTTCCAGCAGGCCGAGCATGGCCCGGCGCACATCATTGCCATAGTTGATATCGGCAAAGGCCAGGCCGAACTCGTAAGCCACCGGCCCGTGATGCTCTTCGGCAACCAGTTGCAGGGTTTCGTTAAACGGATGCCCGGCGCGCAAAGCCCGGCACATGGCATCCAGCGCATCGGGCAAACCCTCTTCAAACTGGGCAAAACGCTTGATGCGATCGTGGGAAATCTTCCAGATGGGTAGCCAGAAGCAGACAAACGCCGCTGGCAACGCCACCCACCACAGCTGCAACAACGACCACAGCACCAGCCCCACCGCCGTAGCCAGCACCAGCCCCAGCAGCAACACGCGGTAGGCCCTGTATTCATGGCCGGCCTGCTCGATCATCTGCGCCAGGGTTTCCATCATCGGCAACTGCTCAAGGCGGGCCTCAAGGGGTGGCAGACGCCGCAGGTATTTCTGGCGCAGGATCGACTGCATATTGGGCAGGTTACTCGCCCGCTCCAGCAGGTTCAGGCGCCCGCGAATGCGCTTGCGCACCTGGTTGGCCTCACCGAACACCGGAATGGTCAAACCCTGACTGAGCAGGAACATGGCAGTGAACACCATGCCCAGGAACGCCAGGATAAATTCGCCAGGAACCTGATTCATGACTGCCCCTCCATCCATTCCGGCCGGAACAGGCTGAGCGGCAGCTCAATACCCCGTTTGGCCAGCACATCACGAAATGCCGGCACCATGCCGGTTGAGCGGAACTCGCCCAGCACTTCCCCTTTTTCGCCCATGCCGCTGCGTACAAAGGCGAAGATCTCGGTCATGGTAATGATGTCGCCTTCCATGCCGTTGATTTCCTGCACGCTGACCAGGCGCCGGGTACCATCCTCCTGACGCTCCAGCTGGATGACCACGCCGATGGCCGAGGCAATTTGCTGACGCATGGCCTTGATCGGAAAGGTGGCGCCGCTCATCGACACCATGTTTTCGATCCGCCCCAGCGCGTCGCGGGCCGTATTGGCGTGAATAGTGGTCAGCGACCCGTCGTGGCCGGTGTTCATGGCCGTCAACATATCCAGCGCCTCGGCGCCACGCACCTCACCGATCACGATCCGGTCAGGGCGCATACGCAGGCTGTTGCGCACCAGTTCACGCTGACCCACCTCGCCACGCCCCTCGATATTCGAGGGCCGGGTTTCCAGGCGCACCACATGGGGCTGCTGCAATTGCAGCTCGGCGGAGTCTTCAATGGTGACGATGCGCTCGTTGTGCGGGATAAAGCTGGAGAGCACATTGAGCATGGTGGTCTTGCCGCTGCCGGTGCCGCCGGAGATCAGCACATTGAGCCGCCCGCGCACGATGGCCTTGAGCATCAGGGCAATGGCCGGGGTCAGGGTGCCCATCTGCACCAGGCTCTGGGTATTGAGCAGGTCTACGGCGAAGCGGCGGATCGACATGCTCGGCCCGTCGATGGCCAGCGGCGGGATGATCGCGTTGACCCGCGAGCCGTCCTTGAGCCGTGCATCCACCAGGGGCGAGGACTCATCGATACGCCGCCCGAGGCTGGAGACAATACGGTCGATGATATTGAGCAGATGATGATCGTCGCGAAAGCGCACATCGGTTCTCTGCAATTTACCGAAGCGCTCGACGTACACCGAGTCAAAACCATTGACCAGAATGTCCGATACGCTGCTGTCACCCAGCAGCGGCTCCAGCGGCCCGAGGCCCAGCACCTCGTCGGTAATCTGCTTGATAATCAACTGACGGCTGCTGGCACTGACCGGTGCCGAGTATTCATCCAGCAGGCGCTGACTGATCTCGCGAATCTGGCGCCCTGCATCGGCCAGCTCCAGGGTGTCGAGCAAGGACAGGTCCATGACCTTGAGCAACTGCTGGTAAATCTTCTCCCGCCACTCGGCCTCCATGGAGCTGAGCTTGGTGCGGGTTTCATACACCACATCCGGCACGCTGGCTTCCCAGGCCATCAATACACTGGTGCAATCGGCGCCCTCGACAGGCAGTGCCACCACTTCTGCGGAGGCCAGCTTGCCGGCTTGCTGACGCAGACGATTACGAAAGTCGCTGAGCATGGCTTATCCTCCGAACAGACGGCTGAAAGTACGTTTGAGCAAACCTGCTTCAGTGGCCTCGATGCCGATCAGGCTCTGGCTCAGCTCACGCAGGCTCAAGGTGATGCTGGCACGGGGAGCATGCAGCTCCAGGGGCACCCCGGTATTCTGGCTTTCACTGACCACCGCATAGTCATTGGGCAACTTTTGCAGTTCCGCGCAGCGCAATGCTTCGCTGATGTCCTTGGGTTTAAAGGGCGACGCCTTGTCAAAGCGGTTAAGCACCACATGCAGACGATTGCCCTGCACGCCCAGGTCGTCGCGCAGAATGCGCACCAGGCGGTTGGCGTCCTGCAGATGGCTCAAGCTTTGCTGCAGCACGATATAGACCCGGTCCGACTGTTCCAGGGTGATGCCGGTGAGGTGATCAATATGCCGCGGCAAATCCACCACGACCCAGTCATAGGTGCTGCGCGCCAGTTTCAGCAAACTGTCCAGTTGCTCCAGGCGAATTTCCTGGGACAGGCACAGCTCATCGGTGCGGCCGCCCAGCACATGCAGACTGGGGCTGAAATGACTGCAGAAACCCCGCAGCGCCACGCTGTCCAGGGTATCGATCTGTTGCAGCACATCGGTATGGCTGTGGGTGGGCAACACATCCAGACTGTGAGCCAGGCTGCCGAATTGCAGGTCCAGATCCAGCAGCAGGGTTCTGCCGCCCTGCACACTTAATTGATGAGCCAGATTGCAAGCCAGCATCGAGGCACCCGAACCGCCCTTGGCATTCATCACCGACACCAGTTTGCCCTTGCTCCCATACTCGCTGTGCTGCTCCAGCTGCATGCGCTCCAGCGCCGACTGCAAGTCCTCGGCCGACACTGGCTCCGGCAAAAAGTCACGGGCCCCGGCCTGCATGGCCATACGCATGCCTTCATGCTCATCCAGCGACCCGCACACCAGCAGTGGCGGACGCTCCTTGAGCGGATGCTGCAACAACGCCGCCAGTTCCTCGCGCCATAAATGACTGACGCGCAACAGCAGAAAATCAGGCTGCTGTTCCAGGCCGTAGAGCGGGTCAGTGTGGCCATTGCTCACCAGCCGCGTACTCACCTGCAAGTGGGCTATGCCCTGGCTCAAGGCCTTGAGATGATTCAAGGCCGCGGCATCACGGCCGCTGATCAACAGGCGCATTCCCTGGCGGTCTGATGACGTAGCCGCCGTCACTTCTCGGACACTTAACATGGCGTAATCCCCGGTGTAACCGCCGGATCAGGCTGGCGACCAAGACTCTCACGAGGCACGGTCGACCTGAACGTGGGCAGAATGAAGACCCCCCTGAAGCCGGGGATCAACAGATTGAAACTGAAGTTGGTCACCTGCAGTTGCACATAACGAATGGCGGCAAAACCGCCGGCCCCCACCAGATCATTGGGGCTGGAGACCACTGCACCGTTGGCGTCCAGATAGATCAGGTTCAGATTGGCACTGGTCAGGCTGGCGATCAGGCTGCTTGGCCCGGCATTGCCCGCCGTGTTGAACATGGCACGACGCAGGATGACCGGGTCCTGGATATTGCACACCGCTGCCAGCCGCGCGCCGCGACGCACCGACTCGCTCAGCACATTGACGGTGAAGTACAGCCGGCCCATTTCCAGTGCGCCAAACAGCAGGGTGAAGAGCACCAGAGCGGTGATGGCGAACTCGACGATATACACGCCACCCATGCGTTTGCGGTTCATCACAAGGCCCTCATTACGACCGTTGAAGTCAACAGCAGGCCCAGTGGCACGCTGCTGCCATACAGCGCAGGAATGGCGCTGCCGAGCGCCGGGACAAAGGTGTAGGCAATGCTGACCCGTACATGGTTGGTGCCCACCGCACTCACCGTGACATCACCGGTGGTCAGGCCTGGTGCCGCCGCCGGGTAACCGTTGGGGTTGGCCGGCAGGCCATAAACGGCAACGTTTTTGGTCTTGGTGACCAGCGCCGCGTTCAGGTCCAGCGTGCCCAGGGTGGCGTTCCACGCCTGGCTGGCCACATAACGCCCGGCATCACGGCTGGCCTGCTGCAGGCTGTTGTACTGGAACAGCATGCGGCCGAACTCGGCGAAGGCCAGCATCAGCAACACCAGCAGCGGCAGGGTCAGCGCCAGTTCGACCATCGCCAGGCCCCGCTGGGCGCGGGACGACCTGAATCCACAGCGTCTCATGAGACCTCCTAGGAGTCGGTGCTCGGCGTCTGGTTGTTGTCGATATAGGTTTTGTACAGCTGGATCACCTGTGGCCCGGCGTTGGCCGCAGGGTTGGGACCCGGTACGTTGTCGCCTTCGCACACGCTGACGAACTGGCCGAAGATTTGCGCTTCATTACCCTGCTGAGCGGCTGGCTGCATCACGAAATAGCAGCCAAAGCCCAGCACCGGAATCGCCGAGGCTCCGTCGTTCTTGCCCGAGCAATCGCCGATCACGATTTTCAGGATCCGTCGTTCAAATACACCATTGCCCTGGCAACCGGCGCCGCCGCCCACACAAGCTGCCTCGTCCTGCTTCCAGTTGTTGTAGTCGTACAGGGCACCGCTGCTGGTGGACAGGTTGCCGCTGCTGGACGTGACCGTATTGCCGTCATACAGAATCGGCGCAGGCGACCCGGCGTAGGTAAATGACTTGGGATTGACGGTAACCACCAGGTCCGGCGGATAGTCAGAAGCACTGAGGCCACCCTTGTATTCGTTAAAGCGCGTATTGAGGCCCTGGGAAGCCGGGCCCACGGTGTTGCCCGGCTTGGTCTGGGCAGTTGCACCGACGATATTGCACTGGTCGATCCCCCCCGCCAACGCTTCCCTGACCGTCTTGCCGCCCGAACCGAAATCCAGCAGCTGAAAATTGCCCGGACCGATGGGCGAATTGTTGTTGGCGGCAGTTTTCAGTACCTGCAGATCACCGAACGTGAAACCCCAGAACATCCCCGCAGCCGGATTGTTCTGCGCAGGGTTGCCGCACACCAGCAGCGGCGTCAGATCACAGGGGCCGCTGCTCGGGCTGGGCCCGGCAGTGGCCACCGCCGCGACGGCCTTGCCGGTGGCGTTACCGTTGTCCAGCGCCTGGAATACGCCCCAGAAAAAACTGCTCAGGGGATAGTTGTTCACCGTGACCCGAACAAAGGTCGCATTGGTCGGCCCCGGGAAAGAAAACGGCCCGTAGACACTGGTGGCCAGTTCTACCGAGGCAAAGCCTGACGGGTTGGCCGTGATGGCCCTGCCCAATTCCTCGTTGCCCGTCGCATTGGCATTGAGGCTCAGGGTATTGAGGGCCGCTGTTTGCGTCAGGCTGGCCGAGCCGGTCGCCCCCACTACCATGCTGAGCGTCTTGGCCCCGCTCAACGCCGCCGCATCCACGGCGTTTTGCAACCGGGTCTTGTTCAGCAGCATATGGCTGCCGTCCAGGGCCAGGGCGCCCATCAACAAGAGCGAAGCCATGGCAATCACCACCAGGACCAGCATGGCGCCGCGCTGTTGCCGGGGAAACGCGGTGTGGGGCTGTTGGATACGCGCGTTCATGATGGTTCACCTTGATAGTCTTGCGCGGCCGCTGCCCGGCCCTCTACATCGCCTTTTCTACCGTGGCCGCGACACCGCGGATGACAATCACGCCACCGTCATTGGCCGGTGCACGACGGCGAGCCACCGGCTTGGCCATCACGGTCGGCAGTACCGGCGCCGCCATGGCAACGGGCTCAGCCGCAATGGGTGTCTTGTTGTTATCCAGAGGGTTGCGCAAGGCCAGTTGCACCTTGCCAGCGCTCATGCCCTTGACCAGCACTTCGGCCTGGGCGGGGGTCATCTCCAGGGTTACCGCACGCACCACCACCGGTTGGGTCTTGTCAGTGCTGGCGGTCTGGTCAACAGCCAGTACCCGCAGGTCCTGGAGAATGGTCTTCGACTCGGCATTACCTTCGCTACCAACCTGCCGGGTTGCCAGCACGTCGACCCGATTACCCGGCAGCAGGAAGCCGCCGACGCCCACCACGTCATCCACCCGCACCGAGATGGCCCGTTTGCTGGGTTCGATCAGCGAGGCCAGGGTGCTGCCACCCATATGCTCGGCCAACCGTGCCCCCCGCAGAATGTCGCCGCGCAGCAGGGAGAAGGTGGCGATCTTGCCGACCACTTTTTCAGTGGTGTCGAAGGCGTCTTCGGGGGCTGCATCCCTGGGCATGCGCACCACCGTCACTTGCTGGGGCTCGATCATCTGCCCGAAAGCGATTTCCACCGTGGCAATCACCACGTTTTGCTGGTTATCGTCAGGGCTGGTGTTCAGCCGTGCCGTGAGCCAGTTATTGGCCATCCATGTAGCCCCCAGCCCGAGGATCACGGACAGGACAATCAAAGTCAGCGTGCGCGAGTTCATGACGGTAACTCCTTAGCCAAGAAAATCGAGTTGGACGAAATAGTTGCGCCACGCCCACTCAAGCTCCTGAGTAGTCAGTGGCCCCGCCCCCTCCAGATAACGCTGGCGATCGCACGCCATATTCAACAGATCCCGGGGATGACATGGCACCAGGGGCATGTTTTCGGCGCCATACAGGTCGTGCAGCACGAAACTGAGCAACAGCGGGTCATAGGGGATACCCAGGCGCTGCGTCTCTTGAATCCAGATGCGTTCGTATTCGCCAGGCTTGAGGTAGCCAAATTGCAGCTTGTAGCCAATGCGCCGCAAAAATGCTTCGTCAGCCAGCTCCAGCGGATTGAGGTTGGTGGAGAACACCAGGATCAGGTCAAACGGCAGTTCGCAGTGGCGCCCGCCCCCCAGGTTGAGGAAGTCTCGCCTCTCTTCCATGGGCACAATCCAGCGGTTCAACAACTCGCCCGGGGTCATGCGCTGACGCCCCAGATCGTCGATGATCAGCAGGCCGTTACTGGCCTTGAGTTGCAACGGTGCCTGGTACTGACGGGCATAAGGGTCATAACGCACATCCAGTTGTTCCATCGTCAACTCACCACCGGTGATCACGATCGGCCGTTCGCAGCACAGCAAGCGGCGGTCTATGCCCTCGTTGAGCATCAAGCCGTTTTGATGTTCGTCATCGCCCAGGCGCTTGTGTACCTGAGGGTCAAAGATCTCGATCACCGATTCATTGATGGCGATGGCATGGGGCACCCAGATCGCTTCGGCAAACAAGCGGATCAGCCGACTGCTGACATAGGTCTTGCCGGTACCCGCAGGCCCGTAAATCATGATGGCGCGCCCGGAATTCAAGGCAACACCCAGTTGATCGAGCATGCTTTGCGCCAGCACCATCGAACCGAAACAGTGGTGCATGTCATGGGCGCTGATACGCCCGTGGTGAATGGTCTGCAACTTCAGCAGCGAGCGGTAGGCACTCACCGGGTAAGGCGCTGCACCTATGTAGCCACTGCGGGCCAGGGCATCGCGGGCACTGTTGCGGCCGCGCTCGGTCAAGCCGTAGCGCATGGCCTGCCCCCCTGCCTGGCCCAGTACTTCGACGCGACGGTCCTTGCGCAGGAACGTGAGGATTTCTTCCATTACCGCACCGGTAAGCGCCAGTCGCGCCACCAGCTGCACCATGTCCAGCACACCCGCATCGTATAAATGCTTGCACACCAGATCACCGAGAAAATTGTCTGCCAATCCGGTTTCAAGGATGGTCCGTGGTTGTGGAGCCAGTAGTTGTACCGCTTCGCGCTCATCGAGAGAAACACGGTTGCTGCTGATGGCGTACATGGTGTTCTCCTGAACTAGTGGCCCAAGGTCAGCCAAAAGACGCTGGCCAAGGTGCCGAGCAAAACGGCGACCGAATAAGGGAAAGGTTTGCCGGCCACTTCAGCAGCGTGGGGGGGGAAGTAGGCGCGTGCCCTGAGCATCAACCAGTAGCGGCCCAGGGTTTGCAGGGCCTGGCCCTGCACCAGGACGATCAATAACCCGCATACCCCACCTGCAATCAGGCTGAAAAACGCAGCCCAGAGGGCGTCATGGGGGGTTAAAAATGCGCCGGCCATGGCCATTAACTTGACGTCCCCGGCGGCCATCCCGCCAACGGCGTACATGGGCAGGAAAATTCCGAAACCGATCAGCATGCCCAGCAGTGAATGCCCCAACCCGATAAAGCCTGCGGCCCAGGTCTGGCCGACCAGGCCCAGTACCAGCCCCAGCAAAACAAGAAGGTTGGGAATGCGGTGACTGCGAAGATCGCTCACCACCGCAACTCCCAGCAGCCCTAAAAGCAATACGACAGGAGCAATCAGTAACTCGCTCATGGCTGCACCCTCAACAGGAGACATCGTGTTAGCAGACAGTGCCCTTGACAGCACATCCCAGACTGGTGATTGCTGTTTTCACATTGCCGCCCAGGGTGATAAACGCGGCGACAGCGCCCAGTGTTATCAGCCCGCCTGCCACTGCATATTCCACAATGGTCAGGCCATCTTCGTCGTTGATAAACTTCACTACGGAAGTCTTGATTGATTGCAGGCTCATTTCGTCCACCTCACTCAATGTTTGATATCAAGAAGCAGGGCTATTTGCGCTGCTTGATTGGATCTTAGCCAGAGGGTTATTTGAGGGTTAGGAGATTTTTGCTGACTGCTAGGACTTTATTGACATTACCCAGAAACAGTTAAACCCCACCTATTCAAGAGCAGGTAACTGCCACTAACAGACTCTTTATATGCAATCCGTACTACAACTAATCAGGCACAAAAAAACCGGCTTAAGGGTGCTGGGCTAGAGGGGACGTATAGCGCAACAGACTAAGCCGGGGGTTTCATAGCAGGATTTAATCTTCACAACCTCACAGCAACAGCGATACTTATGTACGGGTTGGTATCATTGGCGCTGCAAACCGGCAGCCAGCAACTGCAAAGGAGCCATGCCCCAGTGATCATTGCCCGTGCATCAGCAGGTAGTACCCTTGACCGCACACCCCAGGCTGGTAATGGCGTCCTTGACGTTGCCACCCAGGGTGACGAATGCCGCAACCGCCCCCAGGGTTATCAAGCCACCGGCCACGGCGTATTCAACAATGGTCAGGCCGTTCTCATCCTTAATAAAGGCCTGGACGGAAGTTTTAATGGTTTGCAAGTTCATTTTGTTCACCTCACTCGAGTGGCTTGCCCAAAGCGATTACTAAATGCACCGCCTGATTGAAGGCTAGCCATCGGTGGAAGGAGCGGTTAGGAGTTTATTGTCGAACAGCAGGATTTTTTTGCACTAATTAGATAGGCAAACACCCTGATCGGATCCAATTAAAAACCAACTTGAAAGTGCGCGTACATATTGATTCGACCTATCAACCCGACAGCGCTCTGCACAAGAAAGGATTAGGTGAATGAAATCTGAAGCTGTCAAACAACCTCATCTCCTATGGTTCGACCTTACCCGCAATCAATCCACTGAAGCCCTCATGCTGCCCTTTCGTTCCGCCTGTCACTGCCTGCTGGACACCCCCCGGGCCTGGGCCAACAAACACCGCGAACCGGTGCCAGACATGATCTGCATGCATTTTGACTGCCCCGACCTGGCGGGGCTCAGCCTGTTGCAGGAAATCAAACTCAAGTCGCCCTCTATCCCGATCACCATGTTTACCGTGCAGCACTCCGAAGAGCTTGCGATCTGGGCCATGCGTTCGCGAGTCTGGGAATATGTGGTGCTGCCCCTGAGTGCGGCCGAGATCAATCGTTACCTCAACGCCCTTGAGCAACTGTGTACATTGAGAAGCGCCGCCGGGAACAACAAGGCATTGCCGATCGAACATGGTCCTGCTCTGCCCGACAGCATCCGCCTGACCACCGACCATCAAAAGCACAACGCACTGCACAATGTGCTGCAGTACATCGATCAGCATTACTGCGAAAGCATTGACCAGAAAGACCTGGCCAGGCGCTGCAGCATGACCACCTTTCGCTTTAGCCGCCTGTTCAAGGAAGTCTACGGGCTGGGCTTTATGGACTACATACTGGGCAAGCGCATGGACAGCGCCAAGGACCTGCTCGACAACAGCCAGATGCCCATTACCAGTATCGGCTATGAAGTCGGCTTCAAAGACCCCTCCTACTTCGCCCGCGCATTCAAGCAATACGCGGGCAGTACCCCCAGCGAGTATCGCCAGGCGCGACGCAGTGATGTGCCATTATCGGATGAAATCCTCACCCAGGTCATCCAGAGCCTGGCGCGCAGTGCCGAGGGCTGAAGACCTCAGCGTTGCAGCGGTGCATAGGGCGTGAAAAAGTCCGAGCCCAGCCACTGCGGGTTTTTTTCATCCACCGCGTTTGGGCTGCGCACATAACTGTCGGCCGATTTAACATCGCCCTTGCCGTCATACACCGCCACATCCGGGTACGGAAACACCAGGCGTGTAAGCCCGTCGTTGGCAGGGTCCTGGGCGACAGACCGGGGCGCCATCATTGACGGTTTTTGGTCCGCAGCAGCCCGGCCCGGCAGATTGGTCGGTGCGCCAAACTCGCTGGCAGCGGCCTGTTTGCTGCTGGCCTGCAAGGTCACAATGGCAGCGGGGGCCTGACCCTTTTCGACCCATGACATCATGGGTGTCAGCAGGTCCAGCAGGCTCGGGCCTTCACCGCCACCACAGTGGTAAACCCCTGGCAGCAGATAAAGCCGCTCGAAGGACTCGGCCTTCGACTTGCCCATCTGCACCTGCACCGCCTGGTGGTAGGCGATGGTGTTCAGGGGCGAGATATGCTGATCGGCCCAACCGTGCCACAGGATCAGCTTGCCGCCGCGGTCTGCGAATGCCGACAGATCCGGGTTGGTGGCGTCATACAGTGGGTGCAGGGCGCGCAATTGGTCCAGGGTGCTGCGATCAAACTTCACGTCCGCCAGGCTGTAATCTGCTCCCGGATTGCGCTCGAAGGCCAGATTGCGCAAGACATCCAGAGCCATCTTTTCACTGTTGATCGGCTGATCGACGCTGTCCGGCACAAACACCCCGGCCCAGGCCAGCTCGGAACCCGGCTGTGGCCCGGCAATGGTCAGGCGTTCACCGGTAGCCGGGTCACGCGGGCCGTCATAAAGGCTTCGGGTCGCATCCACCTCCCTGGTGCTCAGGCAGTCCGAAGTGTCCGTCGCAGAGGCCTTACACTGCACGGTTGCTGGATCAAAGCGGCAAGCTCGCGGGTCGCTGATCAGACCATCGACCTGCCCGTCCAGCGCGTCGCACTGCTGCAGCACAGCCTGGTGCAGGATCGGCAGGCGCGAGGCTACAAGAATCGCCTTGCCCTCCCCGTCCTGATTGGCGCGGGCCTGCCAGGCATGATAAATCGAATTCTGCACCAGAAAATTCAATGCCGGCGCCCCGGCAATGATGCCGTTGAAATCGTCGGGATAGCGCTGGGCTTCGATCAGGGCTTCGCGCCCGCCATCGGAGCAGCCGGTAAAATAAGCGTACGCAGGTTGCTGGCCGTAATAGGCGCCAATCAGTTGCTTGGCGGCCAGTGCCGTCAGGTGGACGCCGCGATGGGCGAAATCAGCACGTTTTTGTGCATCGTTGCCCCAACTGTTGTCCATGCCCTCGTGACCCATATCGGTTGCTGCCAGCACAAAGCCGCCGCTGTTCAGGGGGGCACAGCCTTCGGCCGCGCCCACCTGCAATGAAATCCGCCCGCACAGGCCGCCGCAACCCACTTGCAGATAACGCTGGGTCCAGGTGTGGGTTGGCAGCATGACCTTGAAACCGATGCTCGGCGCCAGCGTGCCTTGTACTTCACAGGCGGTAACCCCATTGCTGGTGGTTTCGCTGGCCGACTCCACCTGGCTGCCCTTGCCGCCGATTGCCTGCAGATCAACCCGGGTCAGGGCCGCGCAGCTGATGGCGGGTTTGACCACGGGCAGCGCGGCGATGGTCGTTTCGGCATGGGCCAGGTTCGGCAGTTGCAGGAGAAGCACTGTGCTGCCGAGTAATAGCCGGCGCAGGGTTTGGAGGGCGATCATGACAGCTCCTTTTCAATGAAAAATCCGGGGTAAACCTGCGCTCAGTTCCAGCCACCGCCCAGCACTTTGTATAACGTCACGCGGTTGCTTTGTTCGGCCAGTCGCAGGGTGATCAGGTCTTGTTCGGCGCTGTACAGCGAACGCTGGGAAACCAGTGCTTCAAGAAAGCTTTGCGAACCACTGCGGTACAGTGCATCCGACAACTCGTAGCTTTTGCGACTGGCCTCGGTCAGCGCTTGCTGGGCGCTCAGGCGCTGGTCCAGGGTGCTGCGCACCGCCAGTGCATCGGCCACTTCCTTGAACGCAGTCTGCAAGGTCAGCTGGTAGGTCTGCGCCTGTATCTCGCGCTCCACTTTGGCTGAGTCCAGCGTAGCCCGATTACTGCCGGCGTCGAAGATCGGCAGGCTGATACTCGGCGCAAAGCTCCACGCGCCGCTGCCGGCCTTGAACAGGCTCGACAGGCTGGTGCTGGCTGACCCGGCACCGGCGGTCAGGGTGATGCTGGGGAAGAACGCCGCCCGCGCCGCGCCAATGTCGATGTTGGCGGACATCAAGCTATGTTCAGCGGCCAGTACGTCCGGACGACGCTGCAACAAGGTGGACGGCAACTCGGCTGGCACTTGCACCAGCATCGCCGCCGATTCCAGGCTGTCGCCCGGCAGCAGGTTGGCCGGGATGTCGCTGCCCACCAACAGGCGCAGCGCATTCTGATCTTGCAGCACCTGACTGGCGTATTCGGCCACTTCGACCCGCGCCGATTCCACGGTGGTTTGCGCCTCAGAGACCGCCAGCCCCGATGAACCACCCAAACCATGGCTGCGCTGGGTCAGTTCGTAGGTGGACTGCTGGCTGGTCAGCGTCTCTTGTGCCAATTTCAGGCGCTCGTTGTCCGCCGCCAACGTCAGCCACGCGGTGCCCACTTCGGCGACCATGCTGATCTGAGTGCTGCGGCGGGTTTCGGTCAGCGCCAGATAGGATTGCAGCGCTTCGTCCTGAAGGTTTTTGACTCGCCCGAACACGTCCACTTCGTAGCTGCTCAACCCCAGTTCGGCACTGTAGCTGTGGCTGGTGCTGCTGTTGGCCCGACTGGAACTGCCACTGACGCTGGCGTCGATCCCCGGAAACGAGGCGGCACGCTGAATACGGTATTGCGCCTGCGCTTTTGCGATATTCAGGCTGGCCACCCGCAGGTCGCGGTTATTGGCCAAGGCCAGGGTCTGCAACTGCGCCAGACGCGGGTCGGTGAAAAACTGCTGCCATTGAATGTCCGCCGCCACCTGCCCTTTGGGCGTAGCGGTGCCCGGCAGCCATTGTTCGGCCACCGGGGCTTGCGGGCGCTCGTACTCAGGCGCCAGATTGATGCAGCCGCCCAGCAGTGCGAAAACGGCCAGCAGCGACCAACGAAAGCGACTCATGCTTCACCTGTACGGTCAGTGGTGGGGGTCGACACGCGGCTGAAACGGCGGCGAATCAACACGAAGAACAGCGGCACAAAGAAGATTCCCAGCACCGTGGCGCTGAACATGCCGCCCAGCACGCCGGTGCCGATGGCTTGACGCCCGGCCGAACCTGCACCGGAACTCATGGCCAGCGGCAACACGCCAAACATAAAGGCCAGCGAGGTCATCAAAATCGGCCGCAGACGTTGCCGTACCGCGATCAGCGTGGCGTCGATCAAACTGTTGCCCTGCTCTTGCAGATGCTTGGCGAACTCGACGATCAGAATGGCGTTTTTCGCCGCCAGCCCCACGGTGGTCAACAGTCCCACCTGAAAGTACACGTCATTGCTCAAGCCGCTGAAGCGAGTGGCGAGCACCGCGCCCACCACGCCCAATGGCACCACCAGCATCACCGAAAACGGCACCGACCAGCTCTCGTACAGCGCCGCCAGGCACAGGAACACAAACAGCACCGAAATCGCATACAGCAACGGCGCTTGCGAGCCGGACAGGCGCAGTTGATAGGACTGCCCCGTCCATTCGTAGCTGATGCCTTCAGGCAGTTGCTTGATGATCGACTCCACAGCGTCCATCGCCACCCCGGAACTCACGCCCGGTGCCGGATCACCCACCACTTCCAGCGACGAACTGCCGTTGTAGCGCTCCAGCAGCGGCGAACCCGAGGTCCATGAGCTGCTGGCGAACGAGGAGAACGGCACCATTTCGTCATTGCTGTTGCGCACAAACCAGTGATCAAGGTCGTCAGCCTGCATCCGCGACGACGCCTGCCCCTGCACATAGACCTTTTTCACCCGGCCCTGATTGAGGAAGTCATTGACGTAACTGCCGCCCAACGCCGTGGATAACGTGGTGTTGATATCGCTGGTGGTCAGGCTCAGCGCCCCGGCTTTGCGGTCATCAATCGTCACCTTGAGCTGCGGCGTGTCGTCCAGACCGTTGCTGCGTACGCCTTGCAGGCGCGGGTCCTGTCTGGCCAGCTCGATCAGTTGCTCACGCGCCGCCACCAGCGCTTCATGGCCCAGCCCGGCGACGTCCTTGAGTTGCAAATCAAACCCCGAGCTTTGCCCCAATCCGCGCACGGCTGGCGGCTGCATGACAAACACATCGGCATCGCCGATGCTCGACAGCGCCTGCGTGGCGCGCTGCGCGATCGACGCTGAATCCTGCCCGGCGCCGGTGCGCTCGCTCCATTCCTTGAGACGGATAAACGCCCGCGCCGAGTTCTGGCTATTGCCACCCATGCCCATGCCGGAAATGCTGATCATGGCCTCGACTTCCGGCTGTTGCAGGATGTAGCTCTCGAACTGTTTGAGCACAGCCTGGGTGCGGTCATCGGTGGCGCCTACCGGCAATTGCATCTGCGCCATGAGGATGCCCTGATCTTCATCGGGCAGGAACGAGGTGGGCAGTTTGGTGTAACCCACCGCCATCGCGGCGACCACCAACACGTACACCATCAGGCTGCGGCCACTGCGCTGCAAAATCTTGCCGACTACCCGTTGATACGCCTGGGCGCCGCGTTCAAAGGTGCGATTGAACCAGCCGAAGAAGCCGGTCTGCGGGCCGTGCCCGTTTGGGTCAACCGGCTTGAGCAAGGTCGCACACAGGGCCGGGGTCAGGGTCATGGCCACCAGCACCGAGAGCACCATCGCCGACACAATCGTCACCGAAAACTGGCGGTAGATAATCCCGGTTGAACCGCTGAAAAACGCCATGGGGATAAACACCGCGCTCAGCACCAGGGCGATGCCGATCAAGGCGCTGGTAATTTCATCCATCGACTGGCGCGTTGCCTCCAGCGGCGACAGGCCCTTCTCGCTCATCACCCGCTCGACGTTTTCCACCACCACAATGGCGTCATCCACTAGCAAGCCAATGGCCAATACCATGGCAAACATGGTCAGGGTGTTGATCGAGTAACCAAACATCGCCAGCACGCCAAAGGTGCCCAGCAGCACCACCGGCACGGTGATGGCGGGGATCAGCGTGGCGCGAAAATTCTGCAGGAACAGGAACATGATCAGCACCACCAGCACGATGGCCTCGCCCAGGGACTTGACCACTTCTTCGATGGACAGGCTGACAAACGGCGTGGTGTCGTAGGCGATCACGTTTTTGAGCTGCATTTCGCTCGGGTAGTACGGTTCCAGTTCGGCGAGCTTGGCCTTGACCGCCTCACCGACTTCCAGCGCATTGGCGCCGGTGGCCAGTTGCACGCCCATGGCGGCGGACGGTTTGCCATTAAGGGCCGAGTTGACGTCATAGCTGTCACTGCCCAGCTCCACCGTGGCCACTTCGCCGAGCAACACCACGGCACCGGCGCTGTTGGACTTGACCACCACATTGCGAAATTCTTCGGCGGTTTGCAGCTTGCTGCGCGCGGTGATGGTGGCATTGAGTTGCTGGCTGGCCACGGCGGGCAAGGCGCCCAATTGCCCGGCCGACACTTCGGTGTTTTGCGCCTCCAGGGCGGTGGTCACGTCAGAAGGCATAAGGGAATATTTTTGCAGCAGCGCCGGGTCCAGCCAGATGCGCATGGCGTAGCCTGAGCCCATGGCTTTGACTTCACCGACGCCGTCGATGCGGCTGATGGAGTCGAGCAAGGTGCTGGAGATGTAATCGCCAATCTGCGTGCCGGTCACGCTCGGGTTATCCGAGGCCAGCGCGGCAATCATCAAGAAATCCGAGCCGCCCTTGGTCACGGTCAGGCCTTCGCTCTGCACCGAGCTGGGCAGGCGCGATTCCACTTGCTGGAGCTTGTTTTGCACCTGCATCTGCGCCACGTCGGGATCCGTGCCGGCCTCAAAGGTGAGGTTGATACTGGCGCTGCCCGCCGAACTGCTGGAGGCCGACATATAGGTCAGCTTGTCGATACCGGTCATTTGCTGCTCGATCACCTGTGTCACCGAGTCCTCGACCGTTTTGGCCGATGCGCCGGTGTAGGTGGCGGCGATTTTCACGGTGGGCGGTGCAATGTCCGGGTACTGTTCAAGGGGCAATTGGGTGATCGACAGCGCGCCCGCGAGCATGATCACAATGGCAATCACCCAGGCAAAAATCGGCCGATCAATAAAGAAACGCGCCATGCTCAACCCTCCTTGGCAATTGCAGTGGGTGCGGCACGGGTTGGCAGCGCACGGGTTTCGCTGTTTTGTGCCAATACCTCGTTGCCCACCCGGACTTTCTGCCCGCCCTCGACAATCACCTGATCACCGGCATTCAACCCGGAGGTGACCCACCATTGATTGCCCACGGCACGGTCAATGGTCAGCACGCGCTGTTCGACCTTGCCCTCGACCACCACCAGCACCGAGGTCACGCCGCTGGCGCTGCGGGTGACGGCTTTTTGCGGGATCAAAATCGCCCTGTCGTCGGTGGCCTGATCCAGCACGGCGCGTACATACATACCCGGCAATAACAGGTGATCGGGGTTGGGGAAGACAGCGCGCAGGGTCACGGTGCCGGTGCCTTCAGTGACGGTGACGCCACTGAACTTGAGGCTGCCGGCGTGGTTGTAGGTGCTGCCGTCATCGAGTTTGAGCAACACCGGGGTTTCGCCCTGGCCATTGTTTTGCAGGGTGCCGCTGGCCAGGTCGCGTTTCAGGCGCAGCAACTCGCTGGTCGACTGGGTGACGTCGACATAGATCGGGTCCAGTTGCTGCACGGTGGTCAGCGCAGTGTCCTGGCTGGCCACCACCAAGGCGCCGGGGGTCACGGTGGAGGTTTCGATGCGGCCACTGAGCGGCGAACTGATGCGCGTGTAAGCCAGATTGATGCGCGCGGTTTCGACGTCGGCCAAGGCCACTTGCAGGTCGGCCTCGGCCGTTTGCAGGCTGACCTGCGCGTCTTCATTATCTTGCTGGCTGATGGCGTCTATTTTCGCCAGTTGCGCGTCGCGCCGGGCCGTGGCCTGAGCCGATTTGACGGTGGCGCGGGCCTTGGCGGCGGTGGCCTGCATCTGGGCAAAGGCGGCCTTGTATGGCGCCGCATCAATTTGATACAGCGCCTCGCCGGCCTTGACCTCGGCCCCTTCGACGAACAGGCGCTGCTGCACAATGCCGCTGACCTGAGGACGGATCTGCGCAACCATAAATGCCTGGGTGCGACCGGCCAGCTCGGTGGTCAATGCCTGACGCTGCGGTTGCACAGTGAGCACCGAAACCTTGGGTTTTTCGGCAACGGGCGCGGAATCACCGGCCGAGCATCCGCTCAACACAACGAGAACCAGCAAAGACACAATAACAGCGGCGGTTACCAGGGATTTGGTAAACAGTTTGATCGACATGGCGGCCTCTACAAGACAGTTGGCTGATGTCATGGTGCGAGGCAAATGTGCAGGAAAATTGAAGATTGCCCGCAAGCCTTGAATCTTCCCCGGCGCTGGGCCTAAATGAGCAGGCCATTTCGCCAGTAAGCCGAGCCGATGAAACTGAGTATCTCCACCAAGCTGTTTATCGCCGTCCTGGCCAGCGTGCTGTTCGTGATTCTGAGCATGGGCCTGGCCACCAGCTGGAGTTTCACCCGGGGCTTTCTCGGCTACCTCAATGAACAGGCGCTGGAGCGCATGGAATCCGTGCAGCCGCGTATGGTTAGCGCCTGGCAGCGCGAAGGCAGTTGGGATTTTTTGCGACACAATCCAGAGCGCTGGTTTCAACTTATGCGGCCAGACGCAGGGGATGAACCCAAACGCGGCGACCTTAAAAACCCGTTGCCCTCGGACCTGACCGGCGCGCTGTTTCGCATTGCCCTGCTCGACCAGGATAAAAAGCGCGTCACCGGCTACCCCTCCATCGGCGACGATGCTCTGCTGCGGCCAATTGAAGTCAATGGCAAAACCGTCGGCTGGCTGGCCGTGACCCCGTTCCAGAGCGTGACCGAGGCCGGTGGCGAGCGTTTCCAGCAATACCAGTTGCAAACCAGTCTGGGCATGGGCGTGCTCTCGCTGCTGCTGGCCATGCTGATTGCCTGGTGGATCGCCCGCACCCTGCTCGACCCGGTCAAGCGCGTGGCTGCGGCCACCCACAAACTGGCCACCGGGGAATACAGCAACCGGGTAGCCGTATCGTCCAATGACGAAGTCGGCCAGTTGGCCCGCGACTTCAATCAACTGGCCTACACCCTTGAGCGCAACGAAAAAATGCGCCGCGAATTTATGGCCGATGTCTCCCACGAACTGCGCACGCCGCTGTCGATCCTGCGCGGCGAACTGGAGGCCATCGAGGACGGTGTGCGCACCCTTGATCACAGTTCGATGAAGTCACTGCAAGGCGAAGTCGGCATGCTCAGCAAACTGGTGGACGACCTGTATGAGCTGTCACTGGCCGATGTCGGTGCCCTGACCTACCGCAAAAGCCAATGCGACCTCAACGACCTGCTGCAGACCTCGGTGGCCATGTATCAGGAACGCTGCAATGCGGCCGGCCTGCGGGTTGAGCTGCGCCTGCCATCCTGCCCCCTGCTGCTGGAAGCCGATGCCAAGCGCCTGCAACAGCTGTTTGGCAACCTGCTGGAAAACGCCGTGCGCTACACCGATGCCGGCGGCATGCTGCTGATCAGCGCCTCCATTGAAGATGAGCACATACTGGTCAGCTTTATGGACTCCGGCCCCGGCGTAGACCCGCAGCAACTGCCGCGGCTGTTCGAGCGCTTCTACCGCGGTGAAGCTTCGCGCAATCGCGCCAGTGGCGGCGCCGGCCTGGGACTGCCGATCTGTCACAGCATCGTACTGGCCCATGGCGGCAGCCTCACGGCCGACCACTCACCCCTGGGCGGCCTCTGGCTCAGCCTGCGCTTGCCACGCAAGGTGTAAAGCATGGACACGATTCTGATCGTTGAAGATGAGCCTAAACTGGCCGCATTGATGCATGACTACCTGACCCTCGCCGGGTACGCCGTGCATTGCCTGGACAATGGCCTGGACGTGGTGCCGTGGGTGCGCAGCCATGCGCCACGGCTAATCCTGCTGGACCTGATGCTGCCCGGTCGCGACGGCCTGGAAATCTGCAAGGAGCTGCGGGATTTCAGCGCAATCCCGGTCATCATGATCACCGCTCGCGTAGAAGAAGTGGACCGCCTGCTGGGGCTGGATCTGGGCGCTGACGACTATATCTGCAAGCCGTTCAGCCCGCGTGAAGTGGTGGCCCGGGTCAAGGCCATCCTGCGCCGCAGCCCGCAGTTCGAGCAGGTGGCCCGGGCCCGCCTGCAGATCGACGAAGCGCAGTATCGCGCCTCGTTCGATGGCGTGGCGCTGGACCTGACCCCGGTTGAACTGCGCCTGCTCAACACCTTCGCCCGCGCCCCGGGGCGGGTATTTTCCCGTGACCAGTTGCTGGACAAACTCTACTCCGACCATCGCGTGGTCACTGACCGCACGGTGGACAGCCATATCCGCAACCTGCGGCGCAAACTGGCCCAGGCCAGCCCCGGGCAAGACCCGATCCAGTCGTTGTATGGCGTGGGCTACAAGCTGGAGTTGTAATGCCAGCGCCCACAATAAAGCGACTCAGCCGATCAGCGCTGACCACCGTGCTGACCACCGCCACCATGACCGCCACCACCGCCACCGCCACCGCCACCGCCGCCTGGCGGCATAAACATCCAGCAGCCTGACAAGGCCGATACCGCCACCGCTACAACCATCGCTTTAACAACAGACTTCAATTTCATGACCGAACGCTCATTTTCAACAGGGACAAAACGCCGCTCTTATACCAGTGCGAGCAAGGCTCGAAGCCAAGATTTACCCAACTTTACAGTCCTTGCACAACTGCCAAGCACCTGTAGCCGCTGTCGAGCGGAGCGAGGCTGCGACGAGCATCGGGTGATTGTCAGCTACCCATTGAATATTCTGTAAAGGAACCGGCCTCAGGGGCTATCGAGCAATCCGTCATTGGCGAGGGGTTCAGGATTGCCCCCCTCGCACTCCGGTTTCAATTGAAACTTTTCAACCCCAGATGCCCACGCAAGGTCGGGTGTTCATAGGCGCTGCGCAGGTAACCGCGGCGTTGCAGGATCGGCACCACCGATTCGGTGAACTCGGTGAAAGTGCCGGGCAGATAGGCAGGCGACACCACATAACCGTCACAGGCACCCAACTCCAGCCAGTCGATCAATTGCTGCGCCACGCTCTCTGCGGTCCCCGCCAATTGCGGCACGCGGATACTGGCGGCCATGATCGCACCGTACTCGCCAAGGGTGATGTCACGTTCCAGACGCAGTTTTTGCGCAATCACGTCGGGGGTGGCCGAGTGCCGGGCGATATCCAGCAGGCGGGTGTCCAGCGGGAATTGGGTAAAGTCGAAATTGGACTGGGTCGACAGGGTGATAACCCCCAGTTCAGGGTTGGCCAATGCATTGTGCTCATCGCGCTTTTTGATCGCTTCAGCTTCAGTGCCGCCAATAAATGGCATGACCGCCGTGAGGATTTTGCAATCAGCAGGATCACGGCCAATGGCACGCATTTGCTGGTGGATGTCCTGGCGGAATTCGAGCATGCGCTCTACCCGGCTGTTGATGCTGAAAATCACTTCAGCCCAGCGTGAACCAAACTGGCGACCCCGCCCCGAAGCTCCGGCCTGGATCAGCACCGGCTGGCCCTGTGGCACTCGCGGAATATTGAGCGGGCCTTCGCAGTCGAAGTAGGTGCCGCTGTGCTTGAAGGCATCGATCTTGCTCGGGTCGGCGAGGATGCCGCGCACCTTGTCCAGCACCAGCGCATCCGGCTGCCAGCTGTTCCACAGTTTGAGCACCAGTTCGACAAACTCATCGGCGCGGGCGTAGCGCTGATCGTGGGCCAGGTGCTGGGCATGGCCGAACAGACGCGCTTCGCTGTCGTTCATCGAGGTCACGATATTCCAGGCGCTGCGACCTCTGGAGATATGGTCCAGGGAGGCGATGGCCCGCGCCACATGGGGCGGTTGGTAGTAGGTGGTAGAGCGTGTCAGCCCCAGGCCAATATGCTTGGTGTGACCGGCCAGCAAGCTGAGAATCGGTAGCGGATCGAGCCGCGCCGCATCCTGCGCACCCAACTCGAAGGAACGCGCCCGGGATTGCCCGGCCTGATCGCCGACCGCCAGGCGATCAGCGAAAAACAACAGGTCAAAACAACCCACTTCCAGGGTCTTGGCTATTTCGATGTAGTAGTCGGGGTCGAGAAAGTGGTTATGGGTTTGCGGGTGACGCCACACCGCGTGGCTATGTACCACGGGGCCCGAAAGCATAAACCCCGCCAGTGCCATTTGCTTGGCCATAAGGTTTTCCTTGGTTGTCAGAGTGCGCGGTCAAACATGGGAGTGACGTCGTACGGCTTTTTCAGCAGTTTGGCGTCGTATAGAAAATCAGAAGTGGCCTGGGCTTCGCTGACAATGGTGGGTGAAATCGGCAACACGGTAATGGCGTCACGCTTGAACCAGGCCTTGGCGATTTCCGGGGAGGACTGGTTGGCCTTGGACCAGGCGGCAGCGTATTCATCAACATGGCTTTGGCTCCACTCCCGGGCGCGGGTCAGGCGCGCAACAAAGTCCTTGATGATCTCGCCCTTTTGCGCCAGCACCGGCTCATAGGCAACCACATAAGTCGGTGCACTCATCAGCCCCTTGGCGTTGCGGATCAGGGTGCTGCCTTCTTTTTCCTGCAGCGACACATAGGGTTCCCACGTGCCGAAGGCATCGATATCGCCCTGGCTCAAGGCCATGCTGGCTTCCGCCGGCAACAGGAACTTGTAGTTCACGCTGTCACGTGGCACGCCTGCTTCATCCAGGGCCTTGAACATCATCTGCTGACTCCAGGAGCCGTTCCAGATCGCCACGGTCTTGCCTTTGAGGTCAGCCACCGAATGGATGCCCGGGCGGGCCACAATGCCGACACCGTTAAGGCTGGTCTGGGTGCTGGCCACGACTTTGACCGGGGCACCGTTGGCCGCCAGGCTGATCACCGGGGTATCGCCTACCACGCCAATATCCAGGGCGCCGCTGGCGACGGCCGAGGCTACCGGCGAACCGGTATTGAAGCGCTTGAAATCGATGGTATAGGGCAAATCTTTAAGCTCACCCGAGAGTTCGAGAACAATGCGGTTGGAGAAGAACTGATCGCCCACCACCAGGGTCTGCGGGGTAGCGGCGCAGGCGGGAGTGCCATGCAGCACCAGAGAGGCCAGACCCAACAGGCCGAGCAATTTTTGACGTGTTGTCATTAAGGATTCCTACAGAGTTAACAGCTGAATCAACCATCTGTAGGCATGCAGTCTGGCTTTGAGAAAAGAGGCTTTTTGAGTCGCCAAGCGTGGCGTTTTTAGAAGCTAGCGCAATAAAGACATAAGCAACCAATACTTTTAAGGCATATCCATAGAACCCTGTCCGGGTATTTGGTTAGCTGTTTTTGGTATTAAGCATTTGACCAATCTAGTATTAGGGTGGCTTCACCAGACCACTGGGCCTAACCGTATTTACTTCACTCATTTCAGCGCCAGCGCGCCTTTGAGCGCAGGCCCGGCAAGGTCAGACTGCATGCCTAATCCACAACTTGATATCTGGGGCAGCGCCCCAAGCGCCCGTTACGAACAACTGGCCGCTCCCTTTCGCCCGCTGTTTGCCCAAATCGGCGCACAAGCCGCCGAAGCTGATGGTTCGCGCAGTCACCTGGGCAAGGTGATCCAGCAACTGAACGCCCTGGGCTTGCCGCGCTGGCGTCTGCCGACCAGCTATGGCGGCCAGGACGCCACGCTGGTTGAGTTGCTCGCCCTGTTGACCGAATTGTCTGCAGCCGACTCCAACATCACCCAGGCCTTGCGCGGGCATTTTGGGTTCTGCGAAGAAGTGCTGGTCTCGAAAAATCTCGACTGGCAGGCCCGCTGGCTGGACACACTCAGCCAGGGCGTTTTACTGTCGCCGGGCAGTACCGAGGTGGGCACGCAGACCCGTGGCGAATTCGAAACCCGCATCCACCGGGCTGAAGACGGCTCGCTGCGTATCAGCGGGAAAAAGTTCTACACCACCGGCGCCCTTTACAGTGACCTGATCAACACCATCGGCACCGGTGACGATGGCACGTTGTACAGCGTAGTGGTCGATCTCAAGGCCCCCGGCGTACAAATCATTGATGACTGGAACGGCTTTGGTCAGCGCCTGACGGCCAGCGGTACCTGCATTTTCGACAACGTGCGAGTGAACGATGAACCCCGCGCCACCGACCAGCGTTTTGCCTATGGCCAATCGTTCTTCCAGATCTACCACCTGAGCACCCTGGCCGGCATCGCCCGCCGCGCCGCCTTGAGTGGTGCCGACGAACTGCACAGCCGCTCCAGAACCTTCTCTACGGGCAATGCCGACAGCGCCGCGCAGGACGTGCAATTGCTGCAAGTGATTGGCGAGGTGGCCAGCCAGGCCTATGCAGCACAGGCCATTGCCCGGTACGCGGCGCAGCGCCTGGAAAGCACCGCGCAATACACCATTGCCAGTGAGCAGCCGCTGACCCATGAAGACCCGCAGGTGGCACTGGCCGAACTGGAAGTGTGCCTGGCGGTCAACCCCGTGGTAGACGCCACCCTGGCCGCGACTACGGCGCTGTTCGATGCCCTGGGCGCCAGTGCCACCGCCAGCAACAAGGCACTGGACCGCCTGTGGCGCAACGCCCGCACCCTGGCCAACCACAATCCCCGGGTCTACAAGTCACGCATTGTCGGCAACTACCTGGTCAACGGCCTGGTGCCCCCTTCGCAGTGGCGGGTGGGGGTGGCCAAGGGCTGATTATTGCGCAGGCGCGGCTTTCAGCTCATTGCCACCCTTAACGTAATGAGTTGGCCTGCGCTCGCCAGATAAAACCCGGGCAACTTGTAAACGCTCATCAAACAACTGTCGTGAAAAACAAATACAGAATGAGCCGCTGGTTTTTCCGACTACAAATCCTCTAACAGTCTGGAAGTTGACGCTTTCAGCCAGCTTGAGCATAACTTCGTCGCCCATTTAGGCAATTGCGATGTACACCCGTACGTGTACGCTCAACCCACTGCGATGAAGATAAAAACATGAGCACTCTTGTTAAAATCCTGGCGGGGTCAATCCTCGCTGTATCTATAGGCAGCGCGTTCGCAGCAACTGACACCGGTATTGAACACAACACCCGGAACTTCCTTAATGCATTGAATTCCAGTGGCGGCACACCCATCGAGAAGCTCTCGCCTGAAAATGCGCGTGCGGTGCTGGCGAGTGCCCAGTCGGGGGTAGAGCTGACTCTGCCCAAAGCCGATATCAGCCAAAAGACCATTTCCGTCGAGGGTCAGGATATCAACCTGACCATCGTGCGCCCGGCAGGCGTGAAAGGCATCTTGCCCGTGTTCATGTACTTCCACGGTGGCGGCTGGGTGCTGGGAGACTACCCGACCCACGAGCGCCTGATACGCGACCTGGTCGCGGGTTCCGGGGCAGTGGCGGTGTATGTTGACTACACCCCCTCCCCCGAAGCCAGGTACCCGACAGCCATCAACCAGGCCTACGCGGCAACCCAGTGGGTGGCCGAGCACGGCAGCGAAATCAATGTAGACGGCAAACGCCTGGCCGTTGCAGGCAACAGCGTGGGCGGCAATATGGCCGCTGTGGTCAGCCTGATGGCCAAAGACAAAGGCACACCGGCGATCAAATACCAGGTGCTGCTATGGCCAGTGACTGATGCCAACTTTGATACCGGATCCTACAAGCAATTTGCCGAGGGCCACTTTCTCACCCGCAACATGATGAAGTGGTTCTGGGACAACTACACCACCGACCCCAAGCAACGTGCCGACCTCTACGCCTCGCCACTTCGCGCATCGGTGGATCAGTTGAAGGGGCTGCCACCTGCACTGGTACAAACCGCCAGTGCCGATGTACTGCGTGACGAAGGCGAAGCCTACGCCCGCAAGCTGGATCAGGCAGGAGTACCGGTCACTGCGGTTCGCTATAACGGCATGATTCACGACTTTGGTCTTTTGAACGTGGTCAGCCAGGTGCCTGCAGTGCGCTCTGCCATGTTGCAAGCCTCGCAAGAACTCAAGGCACATTTGCAGTAATGCTGAATGCTGGCAATGGCATGAGCGGGCAACCAACCCCATCAGCGCTCACCAAAAGTCCGTCTCGATCAGTCGGGCTTTTATAACCCATAAACAAATTGTTAATTGTCCAGAGCCGCTCCCCCGCAGAACATGACTGCCTGTCACGTCAATTCAGCACAAGGGAACCCTGCTCCATGCATAAGCACACTCGCGCACCGCAGCGCATTGCAATCCACCGCCTGGGCCTGCGCACGGCGGCGGCGGTAGCCATTACCCTGGCGACCCTGAGCGGTGCCCAGGCCGCCACCTCCACTACCGACACCATCAAGGCCTACAAATTGTGTACGGGTGCGGACAACGCCTCCCATGTTCTGCAAGGCCGTATCGACCAGAACAGGCGCAACGACGTGACCGCCATCCATTTCAAGCAAAGCCCGGCGCATGCTTCCTATGACTGGCACAACGACCCGGAGCCGCAGTACGTCATCACGTTGTCGGGCACGCTGGCATTCGCGACCCGCAATGGCGAAAAATTCACCCTGCATCCGGGCGAAGTGCTGATAGCCGAAGACAACACCGGTACGGGGCATCGCTGGAGCATGGTCGATGACCAGCCCTGGCGCCGCGGCTACGTGGTGCTTAAACCCTCAGCCAAGGACTCGTTTATCCCCGACGACCCGGTTGCTGCCAAGGTGTGTAGCGGTTCGTAGCAGCGAGCGAAAGGCTATTTGAAAAAATGGCTGGGGGTTTTGCCGAACTGTTTTTTGAACATGTTGGTGAACGCACTCGGACTTTCATACCCCAGTGAAAACGCCACATCGATAATCTTCTCCCCCACCGCCATGCGCTCAACCGCCAGCAGCAAACGCGCCTGCTGGCGCCACTGGCCGAAGGTCATGCCGGTCTCCTTGCGAAACAGGCGCTGGATGGTTTTTTCGTCGAGGCCCA
This sequence comes from Pseudomonas sp. FSL R10-2964, assembly GCF_009600035.1. NCBI lineage: Bacteria > Pseudomonadati > Pseudomonadota > Gammaproteobacteria > Pseudomonadales > Pseudomonadaceae > Pseudomonas > Pseudomonas sp. FSL R10-2964. Next base: position 57,365 of record NZ_WIWH01000035.1, read on the forward strand.
GATGGGTACTCCAGTCAGCCAGCGTCGAACTGTCGGCGGGATTTTTTTGCAACCTGAGGCAAATATCGTTGATGCGATGATCGGCTGGTCGGGGCAGATGCAAGGGTAATGCGGGCAGTAGAGCCAACTCGTCCAGAATCAGCTGCATCACCCGACCTTCGCGGGTGTGCGCGGTATATGGCAGCTTCAGGCCCACGGCAACCTTGATCAACTCGCTCAACAGCGGCGAGATGCTCACGGCCCTTATCTCGGCAGGCAGGTCCACAAGTGCATCGGGTCGCACAAACACACTGCGCATTTTCAGCGGCCCCACACAGCGGATCGAATGAACCCTGCCGCTGGGCATCCACACCCCCCGATTGGAGGGAACGGTCCACTGGCTCGACTCGCTGTAAACCACCATGACACCTGCAATGGCATACAGCAGTTGATGCTTCTCATGAGTATGGGCCGGGATGATCCAGTCCTGAGGATAATCGGTCGCGCTGCCGATCACCGTCCAGTTGCTCCGATCGATCTCCAGCAAAAAATCATTGAGTGGTTTGATCGCGACGCCCCTTTTGCGATGGTTTGCTCCCTTATACAGCGAGACAGGCATGCAGGCGAATTCTAGGATAGCGTCGAGCATTGAGCTCGCACCCCTATCGCCCCGGAAGATTTGCCATGTCTACAACAACCGCATCCCCGGCCTCTGCGTCTGCGTCAGCCTCAGTGGCCCAACAAGCGAGCCCGCTGGTCATGAAGGTGATCGGCGCCTGCGCGCTGGCACATTTGATCAACGACCTGATCCAGGCCGTGCTTCCCTCGATCTATCCCATGCTCAAGGCCAACTATGGGCTCAGCTTTACCCAGGTGGGGCTGATTACCTTGACCTTCCAGCTGACAGCCTCCCTGCTGCAGCCCTGGGTGGGTTATCACACCGATCGCCACCCCAAACCCTGGCTGCTGCCGGCGGGCATGGTGTGCACCTTGATCGGCATCCTGCTGCTGGCCTTTGCCGCCAGCTTTGCGTCGATCCTGGTGGCCTCCGCCCTTGTCGGCATCGGCTCATCGACCTTCCACCCCGAGGCCTCCCGTGTGGCGCGACTGGCGTCAGGCGGGCGCTATGGCCTGGCCCAGTCAACCTTCCAGGTCGGCGGCAACGCCGGTAGCGCATTCGGCCCGCTGCTGGCTGCGGCCATCGTGATCCCTTATGGCCAGGGGCATGTCGCCTGGTTTGGCCTGTTTGCCGCCTTCGCCATCTTCGTGCTGTACGGCTTGAGCCGCTGGTATCGCAACCACCTGGCCCTGTTCAAGCTTAAACAGGGCAGCCAGGCGAGCCACGGCCTGTCCAAGGGACGAGTAACGTTTGCACTGGTGGTGCTCGCAATGCTGGTGTTCTCCAAATACTTCTACATGACCAGCTTTACCAGTTATTTCACGTTCTACCTTATCGAGAAATTTCACCTGTCAGTGGCCAGCTCTCAACTTTACCTGTTCTTGTTCCTCGGCTCAGTGGCAGCAGGTACCTTCTTTGGTGGCCCGATTGGCGACAGGATCGGGCGCAAAAAAGTCATCTGGTTCTCGATCCTGGGGGCAGCCCCTTTTACACTGGCCTTGCCTTATGTGGACCTGTTCTGGACAGGCGTATTGAGCATGGTTATTGGATTTATTCTGGCGTCGGCGTTCTCTGCCATCGTCGTCTATGCCCAGGAACTGGTACCCGGTAACGTCGGCATGATTGCCGGTGTGTTCTTCGGCTTGATGTTCGGTTTTGGCGGGATTGGCGCCGCGTTGCTGGGGCATCTGGCGGACATCCAGGGCATCGAGTATGTGTATGGACTCTGTTCCTACCTGCCGCTGCTGGGGGTATTGACCATCTTGCTGCCGAATACCAAAGGGGTTTAAGGGAGGGCCGCGCGTGCAGTAGCGAACGAACCAAGCGATAATCCGCTCTCGGGCGCCCGCTATGGCGAGGTTCAGCGAATATATCTGGAACCAAATCCCGGGCAGCACCGAAGAGGTTCGTACCGTTTGGCCATCGTGGGCTCTTGCCTATGATGGTCGCGGAACTTGCTGAATTTCGAAGCCTATGGGCTTCAAATTAGTTTCGCTGATTTCGTACAGAATCTTGGAGCATGCTCTCGCATACAACGAATGTTAAACACCTCGTTGCCGACTAAAACATCAGTCACACTCGCCACTCAAATACCAGCACCCATAGTGATCTCCAGTTTCATCGTTAACGGGAGAGGCTCGTTTGTGTGAATCCCCAAAACCGAAATCATGCCCGCTGCATCATCGCTAATCCTTATCGTGACTTTTGATAAGAGCATCAATAGACGCTTCTTTTCACCCGTGAAATAACTAACACTGGAGACACACCGAATTTTGTAGTCAGAACATAGGATTCCAAACCATTTGAATCTGGAACAACCACCAAAGACCCTACACTCCCAAAATCAAGCTCCAAAACTTCCCCTGCCTCAAGGCAAACATGCTCAACTTTACGATTTAAAAAATCAAGCATCAACAAGCCGGTACCTGCCTCCTCACCGTGCCCTCATCGCTCACAGCCTCTAGCATTGCTTTTGAAAGGGCGCTGGATTAATACGATCACTCCATTTCCGAAAATCAGAACCTGAGAACCTACACCAATAGTCACACCTGTCAGCACTGCTGACCTTAACTCGGCCAATTCCGATTCATTAATCACATTTCCCTCTTAACGCTTAGGTGGCAACGTATTGGGTGGCAGCGGTACATGAGTGTCTCCCCTTGCACCCGTTCCACCCGTGGTCGGGTTTATAGGTTGTCCATTTTTACGGATATCCAGTAGCCATTCTCCAAACCAGAAACAGGTGTTATGTAGTGGTCAACTAATCCCGGACACGACGTTAAGTTTTTTCTCGGCCTGAGCGGGCGCTAGCCCGCCATTTAATGTTTGAGGCCGTATCCAGTTGTAGCGATGCATCAAATAATGGCTGATGTCCCGTTGCGCCTGCTGAACCGACATAAGCCCCCTGAAGGTATCCACTCGGTTTTCAAACTCCGAAATACACGCTCCATCTGCGAGTTGTCGTAGCAATTCCCCGACGACTCATGCTCTGCCCGATGCGGTACCACCACAGATGCTGGCGGAAGTGGCGACTTCCATATTGCGACCCCTGGTCCGAATGAAACAGCAGTCCCTGAGGCTTCCCGCGTTGCTCATGAATGTCAGGTCGCTCAACCGTTGCTTTTTTGTAGGCATGCGAGCCCGGATGTTTGCTAATCAACCCCAGCTCCCGAATCAAGCCACGTACCTTGAAACGCCCGATCTGCTCGCCATCCTCTTGCATCATCGACACGATACTGCGGATGCCAGCAGCGCTTCGGCTCTGGGTGAACAGTTGTGTAATCGAATTCTCTCAACGCCCGGAGATCGCCGCTTGAGGCGATGGGCGTAGTAACTAGAACGGGTGATTCGAGCTTCCAGCTCCTGGTTCTTTTGCTGCTCTGGGGTCAGCGCCTTGCTCTGCGGGGTGACGCCAGTGCGCTCATGCACAAGCTGGCTAACCCAACGGCGCAGGGCCGACTCGCCAATGCCGCCATCTCTTCCCGCAAATTGCTCTAGGTTGCGCCTTATAGCGAACCCCACGTGAAATTACTTACGCTGCGTGATACTTGATAGAAATCCATGTCTTTAGAATCGTCTGATTAGTCGTTAACCAAAGACGCCTTCGCCAACTGCAGAGATTCTAGAAAATCATACAGAGGGACCCGCAATATCGCATCCTTCAAGTCAGCAAATATTTCCAGCTCTAGGTTTTCCTTCCCTTTATCTTGGTTGATCTGAGCAATTGGTTCTCCTTTGTACTAGACCTCTGCAGTGAGATACTCATATCTCACGTCACTAGAGCGTAGAATTTCAAAATCTTGATTTCGTTCGAGTCTCATATTTACAATTTCGGTTCAAGGAATGTGGAGAAGGAGCCATCACTGTTATAGCGCATGCCCGGACCATCTGGCACTCGGATTTCTAGCCCCCTCGACTAAGGCTTGTATACACAACTTTAGGATCACTGACTATGTCAACAATTATTTTATGAGCAACCGAGTTTTGATTATCGATTCCACCCGTAAGTTTCGGAAATGTCCCTGTCGTTCTCTGCCCTGATGCATGCTTAGTTAGCGCTCTAGCAGCTTTAGTCAAGCCTTCCTTGTTGATTGGTTCGCCAGCCGCGACGATCAGTTCGTTACTAGTGCGTCCTCCGAAATCCTGAAGAGCTGTTACCGATTCGTTTACACCAAGTCAAAAATCACTCTTTTCGACGATAAACGACCCTCTCAGCTTCCGACAAACTAGGTAGATCTTCGTTGCAGACAAAAATTTCCGACCTGCATTTTAAATCCGATCCCTGATAAGCAGTATATTGACATATGATATCTTCTACCTCACCAATATCATCATCTATATTTTCCTCAAGATAAAATCTTATTAACCAAACATCATCTTCACAAGACAAAACTACCATCCTGAAATTTGGAGTAACTGCCCCCAGCATCGCTTGAACAAGGGCGGCCGCGAAAACTGAGTGCAACACCTGACCTTTCCGGTACGGTGCTGCCCCTATGTCCTATTCCGAACTCAGCG
>NZ_WIWH01000036.1:0-60455 GCF_009600035.1 Pseudomonas sp. FSL R10-2964
TGCTCCAGCTGCAGCCCCGGCGCCTGCGGCACCGGCAGCCGCCGGGGCTGCAGCTGGAGCAGCTTGACGCGTTTGGTGGCTAGGCGCTGCACCCGCGCTTTTGCCGCCACCGAAGCGCTTGGCGTTCGCGTCGATGCTCATCGTCAAGCCGATGCACAACGCCATGGCGATGCTAAGAAAACGTTTCATAAGGGGTTCCCATTTGTGGATATCACGCGCGCCATGTTGCACAGATGAGTTGTGACTGGCTAGCGGTGAAGTGTTTCGGGCTTTTGCTTATTTGTTTGTAGGGCTAGGATTTATTTTGCGTAGGAGGACATGTGGGAGCGAGCCTGCTCGCGAAAGCGGTGTATCAGCCAACAATAATATTGACTGATGCGCTCTCTTCGCGAGCAGGCTCGCTCCCACAGCGGTTTGCCTTACCTTATTCCCGCCAAGCTGTCGGGTTGCTGTCAGACCGCCTCAAGTTTGGCGTAGCCCATCATCAGCCATTTGCTGCCTTCGCTGAAGTTGACCTGTACCCGTGCCTGGGCACCTGCACCCTCGAAATTGAGGATGACGCCTTCGCCGAAGACCGCATGCTTGACCATCTGGCCGAGCTTGAATTCGGTTTCCGGGATTTCCGAACCACCAAACAGGGTGCTGGCGCTCTGCTTTTGACCGCCGCCGAAAGGGCGACTGACACTGTTGGATAGTCGGACTTCCTGGATCAGACCCTTTGGTACTTCGCGTACGAAGCGTGAAACCTTATTGTAGGTTTCGCTGCCGTACAGGCGTCGGGTTTCTGCGTAGGTCATCACCAGGTTTTGCATGGCGCGGGTAATGCCTACGTAGGCCAGGCGTCGTTCCTCTTCGAGGCGACCGGGCTCTTCCAGGCTCATTTTGTGCGGGAACAGGCCTTCTTCCATGCCTACCAGGAACACGTACGGGAACTCCAGGCCTTTGGCGCTGTGCAGCGTCATCAGCTGAATACCGTCTTCATGCTCTTCGGCCTGGGTATCGCCAGCCTCCAGTGAGGCATGCCCGAGGAAGGCGGCCAATGGCGACAGCTCTTCGTCTTCGTCATTGTTCTCAAAGTTGCGTGCTGCGCTGACCAGCTCCTCAAGGTTTTCTACCCGGGCCTGGCCTTTTTCGCCTTTTTCCGCCTGATGGTAGGCAATCAGCCCGCTTTGCTCGATCACGGTTTGCGTCATCAGATGCAGAGGCATGTCCATGACTTTTGCCGCGAGGTTTTCGATCAGTTCCATAAAGCCGGCAATGGCACCCGAAGCACGGCCCGGCAGGGCTTTATTGGCGATCAGCTGGCGCATTGCTTCCCACATCGACACGTCGCTGTGACGTGCGTGTTCGCGAATGGCTTCGACGGTTTTTTCGCCAATGCCGCGGGCAGGTACGTTAATCACCCGCTCCAGCGCCGCATCATTGCCGCGACCTTCGAGCAGGCGCATATAGGCCATGGCATTTTTGATTTCCGCGCGTTCGAAGAAGCGCTGGCCGCCATAGATGCGGTAAGGGATGCGCTCGCGCAGCAAGGCTTCTTCAAGCACTCGCGACTGGGCGTTGGAACGGTACAAGATGGCGATATCGCTATGGGCGATGCCGGTTTTCAGAGCGCTTTCGATGGTTTCGACCACGTAGCGCGCTTCGTCATGTTCGTTGAACGCGGCGTACAGATTGATGGCTTCGCCTTCGCCGCCGTCAGTCCACAGCTCTTTGCCCATGCGCCCGGTGTTGTTGGCAATCAGGGCATTGGCCGCTTTGAGGATGCCCGCCGTGGAGCGGTAATTTTGCTCCAGACGAATGGTCTCGGCATCCGGGAAGTCGGTTGAGTACTGATAGATGTTTTCGATTTTTGCGCCGCGCCAGCCGTAGATCGACTGGTCGTCATCACCGACCACCATCAGGCTGTCGCCGCCCTGGGCCAGCAACCGTAGCCAGGCATATTGCACGGCGTTGGTATCCTGGAATTCGTCTACCAGGATGTGCCGGAAGCGTTTCTGGTAATGCGCCAGCAAGCCCGGGTTGTCGCGCCACAAATCAAGGGCACGCAGCAGCAGCTCGGAAAAATCGATCACACCGGCGCGTTGGCACGCGACCTCATAGGCCTCGTAAATATTGCGCATGGTGGCCAGGAACAAGTCGCCGCTGGCCTGGATATGTTTGGGGCGAAGGCCTTCGTCTTTTTGACCGTTGATAAACCACTGGGCCTGACGTACGGGCCAGCGCTGTTCATCCAGCCCCAGCTCACGGATCACACGCTTGACCAGGCGTTGCTGGTCGTCGCTGTCGAGGATCTGGAATGTCTGGCTAAGGCCGGCTTCTTGCCAGTGAGCCCGCAGCAGACGGTGAGCCAGGCCGTGGAAGGTGCCGACCCACATGCCTGCCGGGTTGATACCCATCAACTGCTCGATGCGGTGGCGCATCTCGGCAGCGGCCTTGTTGGTGAACGTCACCGACAGCACAGAGTGCGGGGACGCGTTTTCGACCTGGATCAGCCAGGCGATACGGTGCACCAGCACACGGGTTTTGCCGGAACCAGCGCCGGCCAGGACCAACTGACGCCCGACACTGGCCGTGACGGCCTGACGTTGGGCATCGTTGAGAGAATTTAACAAGAGAGAGAGATCATCGCGCATCGGGGCATTTTAGGGGCTGTTGGTGTTTCATTGCTAGCTGCGTGGCCGCCTTGGGCCGAGCGGTCAAAAAGCCGGACAATAAATGTGCCTGGCTGATTTCATCCATTTAATAGCGCCTGTGCGTTTGGTCACGGGCATTGCTTGTGTATGCTCGGGCGACTTTTTGGCTCATCTACTGATAAGAATTTCGCCGATGGTTCAGAGTTTAAATTCGCCGGGTATTTTTTTCGGCATAGGCATCGGTTTTTTCCTGCTGGCGGGCGGTCTGGGATGGCAGGTCAAGCGGATCAGGCAACGGCGCATGGTGCGCCGCTTGCGGCATCAAGGTTTGCGCGAAGATTTGCAGCAAGCCAATGTCCGTAGTGAGCAACTCAATACCGAGCTTGCCTATGAGGTCGAGCAACGCCGTTTGAGCGAAGCGCGGGTGCGCCACCTGACCCGTTTTGATGAGCTGACCGGGCTGGCCAACCGCCTTCTGTTCAAGGAACGCCTGGAGGAGGCTAGCCAGCGTGTACGCCAGGGCTCGTGTAACCTGACGTTGCTGCACATCAATCTCGATCGTTTCAAATTGCTCAATGACAATTTCGGGCATGAGCTGGCGGACCATGTGCTGCAAAAAATGGCCGAACGCATCACCAAGGCCTTGCCTGAGGCCGACACCATTGCGCGCCTGTCGGGTGATGAATTTGCAGTGCTGTTTGATGCCTATAACAGCCTGACCAGCCTGGCGCGGGTCGCGACCCGGCTGCTGGACAAGCTCGGTCGGCCGCTGGTGGTGGATGGCCATGAGCTGGTCATCAGTGTGTCAATGGGCATCAGCATGTTGCCCGACAGCGCGCGCGATATTGCCAGCCTGGTCCATCAGGCCAACAAGGCCATGCAGCAGGCCAAGCACCTGGGCGGCGGCAGGTTTCAGTTCTACAGTGACAGCCTGCATGGCAGCTCCCTTGAACGGCTGCAGCTGGAAAACCAACTGCGCAAAGCCATTAGCGAACGCCAGCTCAACGTGTTCTATCAACCCAAGCTGTGCCTGGCCACAGGGCGTCTGCACGCCGCCGAAGCGTTGGTGCGCTGGGATCACCCGCAACTGGGTAATGTGCCGCCAGGCAACTTTATTGTCCTTGCCGAAGAGACCGGCCTGATCAGCGCCATCGGTGAATTTGTACTGCGCGAAGCCTGCCGGCAAGCGTGTGAATGGCAACGAGCAGGGCTGGCGCCAATACGGGTATCGGTGAACTTGTCGGGGCATCAGTTGCGCCAGGGCAAGCTGGTCAGCCTGGTGCGCCAGGTACTTGAAGAAACCGGGCTGGCGCCGCACTGCCTGGAACTGGAACTGACAGAAAGCCAGTTGCTCGACAATGTTGAATACGTCATCGCTACCTTCCAGCAATTGCATGAACTGGGGGTGAAGCTGGCAATCGATGATTTTGGCACCGGCTATTCATCGCTCAGTTACCTCAAGCGATTTGCGGTGGATTACGTAAAAATCGATAAAACGTTTATTCACGGCGTGGGCCGTTGCAGCGAAGACGAGGCCATCACCCTCGCAATTATCGCCATGGCCCACAGTCTGGGCCTTAAAGTGGTGGCAGAAGGCGTTGAAAACGAGGCGCAGCTGGCATTTCTCAAGACTCGCCAGTGCGACGAAGTGCAGGGCTATTTGATCAGTCGTCCGATAAACGCAGTGCAATTCAGCGATTTACTGCGTAACGGTGTAGTGGTCTTGTAGTGCCAAAAAGGCTACATGGCCCTCAAGCGGCTTGAATCAAGGGAGATAACTGGATAGTTGATGGCGTATTGGCTGGGCAGAAAACGAATTCTTGTAGTATAACTACAAGATTGCTACATCCCCGGCGCCCGCCGCTTACAGACCGAGTCCTGCCCTTTGAACCTGCTGCAACATATTGCCCAGTCACGCCACCTGTTACGTAAATCGGAACTCAAGGTCGCCGATCACGTGCTGCTTGATCCTGCGGCTGTAATGCACAGTTCCATGGCCGACCTTGCCCACAGTGTCGGAATCAGCGAGCCGACCATCGTGCGTTTTTGCCGGGCGATAGGCTGTTCCGGGTTTCAGGACCTGAAGCTCAAGCTGGCGCAAAGCCTGGCGGCCGGTGCCAGTTTTGGTCAGTTCGCGATCCATGAAGACGATTCGGTAGCGGACTACAGCCTGAAAATTTTCGACACCACGCTGCATACCTTGATGGACGTGCGCGAGAAGCTCGATCCGATAGCGCTGCAGCGTGCCGTGACAGCCATGTCGCAAGCGCAGCGTGTCGAGTTTTATGGGTTTGGTGCCTCGGGCGCGGTTGCGGCGGATGCCCAGCACAAGTTTTTCCGTCTGTTGCTGACCGCGGCGGCCTATTCCGACCCGCATATGCAAGCGATGTCGGCCGTGACCTTGAAGCCTACCGACGTGGCGATCTGCATTTCCCAGTCGGGCCGTTCCAAAGACTTGCTGATCACCGCCAACCTGGTGCGTGAAAGCGGCGCGACCCTGATTACCTTGTGCCCGAGCCAGACGCCGCTGGCGGAGCTGGCAACCGTCAATCTGGCGATCGATGTGCATGAAGACACCGAAATCTATACCCCGCTGACCTCGCGTATTGCCCACCTGGTAGTGATTGACGTGTTGGCAATGGGTGTTGCCATGGCCCGAGGCCCGAGCCTGGTCAACCACCTCAAGAGCGTCAAGCGCAGCCTGCGCAGCTTGCGCCTGTCGCCTAAATCACTGAAAAGCCACGAAGATTAAAAGCGCACAACATCTTCTGTGGGAGCGGGCTTGCTCGCGATAGGGAATGCCGCCGTGTGACAGACACACCGCAGCGCCTGAATCGCGAGCAAGCCCGCTCCCACGCAGAGCTCACATTCAGCGTTCATCCCCCTGTCATCCCACCTTCGCCAAGTCGTCATAAACAACGTGCATCGTAAAGCTCCCGTACACGCCTTGGGAGACTCGAAATGGCTCAGCCTTACGAAGAACGCAATAGCGCCGTCAAAACCCGCCGTCAGCAAGAAGACCAGCGCCGCATGGCCTTCCGTCGCGCGATTGAAGACCATACGAGCCAGCGCCAACTGCGTCTGGAAACCTCTGACTACCCTGACCTGGGGTCGATCAACTACTGGCAGTCTGCGTCGGCAAGTGACCGTCGAAGCGCTCAACCAACGCGCTGATTTGCAGGCGCTCACTGCGAATAAACCCCAGAAATGCATGCGCCACCGGTGACAGGCGCTTGGCCTTGGCCTGCACCACGCACCAGCTGCGATACAGCGGCAACTCCTCGACCGGCAGTTCGCACAGCAGGCCGGTCGCCAGCTCCAGGCTGACGGCGTGGCGGGTCAATAACGCCACGCCCAACCCGGCTACCGCGCACTCGCGCTGCGACTCGTTGGACGACACTTCCAGCGTCTGATTGAAGTGCACGCGCTTTTCCTTGAAATACTCCTCACACGCCATGCGCGTGCCCGAACCCTGCTCGCGCATCAGCAAGGTATAAGGCTCCAGATCCTGCAAATGCAGCGGACCCCGGTTACACAACGGATGATCAGCGGGAGCCACGGCCACAATCGGGTTGTTCAGAAACGGCAAGAATTCCAGGCCCATGTCCTGCGGCACCATCGACATGATCACCAGATCATCGCGGTTATCTGACAGCCGACGAACGGCCTGCGCCCGGTTGACCACCGTCAGTTGCAAATTGACTTCCGGATGCTGGCGCTTGAAGGCCGCAAACAGATGCGGCACAAAATATTTCGCGCTCGACTCTACGGCCAGTTTCAACTGGCCTTGCAATGACCCGAGCATGTCGGAAAGTTGCATGTCGAGGTTTTCCAGCCGGCCGAAAATATCCCGACTGGCCAACTGAAGCGCTTCAGCGGCTTCGGTCATGTACAGCTTTTTGCCGACGTACTCGAACAATGGTTGGCCAACCAGCTCTTCAAGCTGACGAATTTGTAGACTTACGGCGGGTTGCGTCAGCGACATTTCTTCTGCTGCGCGGCTGTAAGAACGCAAATCACAGACTTCGTTAAACACCTGTAATTGGCGAAAAGTGATACGCATCAATGACTTACGCATTTTTGTAAAATTATCCGAAGCGACAAGTGATCTGACTATAAGTTGTTACTTATGCACGACCCAAGAATTATTGATTTTTGTTTATCACTGCGTGGGTCTAGTGTGACGACACAACGGTTCAGACACATTTGGACACGTGCCGACCTGGTCTAGCAGGTCGTTTGTTCCATGGGCTTTAGGGAAAATCCAAGTGATAAAAAAGATCCTGATCGCCAACCGCGGAGAAATCGCCGTCCGCATCGTGCGTGCCTGCGCCGAGATGGGGATTCGCTCTGTAGCGGTCTATTCCGAAGCTGATCGGCATGCCTTGCACGTCAAGCGCGCCGACGAAGCACACAATATCGGCGAAGACCCGCTGGCCGGTTATTTGAATCCGCGCAAGCTGGTGAACCTGGCGGTTGAAACCGGTTGTGATGCTCTGCATCCCGGTTACGGTTTTTTGTCAGAAAACGCTGAGTTGGCTGATATCTGCGCCGAGCGCGGGATCAAGTTCATCGGTCCGGCCGCTGAAGTCATTCGCCGTATGGGCGACAAGACTGAAGCGCGTCGCAGCATGATCAAGGCCGGTGTGCCGGTCACGCCGGGCACTGAAGGCAACGTTGCCGACATCCACGAAGCCTTGATTGAAGGCGAACGCATTGGCTACCCGGTGATGCTCAAGGCCACCTCGGGTGGTGGCGGTCGCGGCATTCGTCGCTGCAACAGCCGTGAAGAACTCGAGCAAGCCTTCCCGCGGGTGATCTCGGAAGCGACCAAGGCCTTTGGTTCGGCCGAAGTGTTCCTCGAAAAATGCATCGTCAACCCCAAGCATATCGAAGCGCAAATTCTCGGCGACAGCTTTGGCAACGTGGTGCATCTGTTTGAGCGCGACTGCTCGATCCAGCGTCGCAACCAAAAGCTGATCGAAATCGCCCCGAGCCCCCAGCTGACCCCTGAACAGCGCGCCTATATCGGCGACCTGTCTGTGCGCGCAGCCAAGGCCGTGGGTTACGAGAACGCCGGTACCGTGGAGTTCCTGCTCGCCGAGGGCGAGGTGTACTTCATGGAGATGAACACTCGGGTGCAGGTGGAGCACACCATCACCGAAGAAATTACCGGCATCGACATTGTTCGTGAACAGATTCGTATCGCCTCTGGCCTGCCGCTCTCGATCAAGCAGGAAGATGTGCAGCATCGCGGCTTTGCCCTGCAGTTCCGGATCAACGCCGAAGACCCGAAAAACAACTTCCTGCCCAGTTTCGGCAAGATCACCCGTTACTACGCGCCCGGCGGCCCCGGTGTACGTACCGACACGGCGATCTACACCGGCTATACCATCCCGCCGTATTACGACTCTATGTGTCTGAAACTGGTGGTGTGGGCCCTGACCTGGGAAGAAGCGATGGACCGTGGTTTGCGCGCCCTCGACGACATGCGTCTGCAAGGGGTCAAAACCACCGCCGCGTATTACCAGGAAATCCTGCGTAACCCGGAATTCCGTAGTGGTCAGTTCAACACCAGCTTCGTAGAAAGCCACCCTGAGCTGACCAACTATTCGATCAAGCGCAAACCCGAAGAGTTGGCCCTGGCCATCGCTGCCGCCATCGCCGCCCACGCAGGCCTGTGAGGAAAAGAATAATGAGCAAGAAGATTTTCGTAACTGACACCATCCTGCGTGACGCCCACCAGTCGCTGCTGGCCACCCGCATGCGCACTGAAGACATGCTGCCGATCTGCGACAAGCTCGACAAAGTCGGCTACTGGTCGCTTGAAGTCTGGGGCGGCGCGACCTTTGATGCCTGCGTGCGTTTCCTCAAGGAAGATCCGTGGGAGCGTCTGCGCCAACTGCGTGCCGCCTTGCCCAACACGCGTCTGCAAATGTTGCTGCGCGGCCAGAACCTGCTGGGCTATCGCCATTACAGCGACGACGTGGTCAAAGCCTTCGTCGCCAAAGCAGCAGTCAACGGTATCGACGTGTTCCGCATCTTCGACGCCATGAACGACGTGCGTAACCTGCGTGTGGCCATCGAGGCGGTCAAAGCTGCCGGCAAGCATGCCCAGGGCACCATCGCCTATACCACCAGTCCGGTACATACCACCGAGGCGTTTGTGGCGCAGGCCAAGCAGATGGAAGCCATGGGCTGCGACTCGGTCGCCATCAAAGACATGGCTGGCCTGCTGACGCCGTACGCCACGGGCGAACTGGTCAAGGCGCTGAAAGCCGAAATCACTCTGCCGATCTTTATTCACTCCCATGACACCGCCGGTCTGGCTGCCATGTGCCAGCTCAAGGCTATCGAGAATGGCGCAGACCACATTGATACCGCGATCTCCAGCTTTGCGTGGGGCACCAGCCACCCGGGCACCGAGTCGATGGTTGCCGCGCTCAAAGGCAGTGAATACGACACCGGTCTCGATCTGTCGCTGCTGCAGGAAATTGGTATGTACTTCTACGCAGTGCGTAAGAAGTATCACCAGTTTGAAAGCGAATTCACCGCTGTTGATACCCGTGTTCAGGTTAACCAGGTGCCGGGCGGGATGATTTCCAACCTTGCCAACCAGCTCAAAGAGCAGGGTGCGCTGAACCGCATGAGCGAAGTGCTGGCCGAAATCCCGCGTGTGCGTGAAGACCTCGGTTACCCGCCGCTGGTAACGCCGACGTCGCAAATTGTGGGTACTCAGGCATTCTTCAACGTATTGGCGGGTGAGCGTTACAAAACCATCACCAACGAAGTGAAGCTGTACTTGCAAGGCGGCTACGGCAAGGCGCCGGGCGTGGTCAACGAGCAACTGCGTCGTCAGGCCATTGGCAACGAAGAGCTGATCGACGTACGCCCTGCGGACCTGCTAAAGCCCGAAATGGTCAAGCTGCGTGCTGAAATTGGTGCCCTGGCCCAGTCGGAAGAAGACGTACTGACCTTCGCCATGTTCCCGGATATCGGTCGCAAGTTCCTTGAGGAGCGCGCTGCAGGCACTCTGACCCCAGAAGTGCTGCTGCCTATCCCTGAGGCTGGCGGTGTCACCAAGGCGAGCGGTGAGGGCGTGCCGACCGAGTTCGTGATCGACGTTCACGGTGAGAGCTATCGCGTTGACATCACCGGTGTCGGCGTCAAGGCAGAGGGCAAGCGTCACTTCTACCTGTCCATCGACGGCATGCCGGAAGAGGTGGTGTTCGAACCCCTCAACGAATTTGTTGGTGGCACCTCAAGCAAGCGCAAGCAGGCCAGCGAGCCAGGCCATGTGAGCACGGCAATGCCAGGCAACATCGTTGATGTACTGGTCGCTGTAGGCGATGTGGTCAAGGCGGGTCAGTCGGTACTGATCACCGAAGCGATGAAAATGGAAACTGAAGTCCAGGCCGGCATCGCAGGCAAAATCGTCACCATCCATGTAATCAAGGGCGATCGCGTTAATCCGGGCGAAATTCTGATCGAAATCGAAGCCTGATACTGTCTTTGATGTAAACGCTTTAAACCTCGGGGGGGCATGTGCTCCCCTTTTTTTATGTCTGCATTTTAATGAAGATAATCAAAGGGGTTTACTCGTTTGTATGCATTTAAATGCAGTCAGAAAAAGAGGACTCCAGAAAAACTGCACTATAATGCATGCATATGATTATTTTTTGACGCCTATATGCATTAAAATGCAGGTGAAAGCATGTTTCAACTGACCCTTCAGCTCTACAGCGACGGCCAATGGCAGGACGCTATGATTTTGAAATTTCCAGAGCCTGAACAAAGCTTGAATGGGCCTTGTCGCTTTGCCTACACGCAGGGCTATCTGGTTGATCATCTTGAGGCTATCGACAACCCTTTTGCGTTGTCGGTTAGTGCCTGTGTGCCCCTTGAGTGGGATGCCCGACATCTGAAAAAAGCCCCGGCTTTCCTGCATGACATCGCGCCAGCGGGTGCTGCGAGGAAAATCCTGATCAAACAAATTGGCCGCGAAAAGCCCGAGCACTTGAGTGACGATTTGTTTTTACTTGGGCGAAGCACGCCCGGGCCCATCGGGCATTTGCGCATAAAAGAGTCGTATGAGCGGCTGGATAAGCGCCAGGCGTTGGGGTTTTCCCGCCAAGATGTGATCGTTCGCGACAACAGTTTTCTGGAGTACGCCCACGAACAGGGGGCGGCTATTGGTGGTGCAACAGGGGCCGGGGGAGAAGCTCCCAAGTTGTTGATGACAGAGGGGGTTGATGGCCTGCTTTACCCGGATGCAACTCTGGAAGATGCCCTCGTAAAACAACACTGGTTTATCAAGTTTGCACGCAACAAAGCGCTTGAGCGGGATCAGATAATCCTGCGCAGCGAGTTCCACTACTACAAAGCCCTGCAGGCGCTCGGGATTGAAACCGTACCGGTGCAGGGACTGGCGTTGGAGGAGGGCCGTAAACCAAGCCTCTGGATGCAGCGTTTTGATCGTAATGTCACCGCTCGCGGTGTTGAGCGCTACGCCGTAGAGTCGATTTACTCGCTTGCTCAAGTCACTGAACCGGGTAGCGCGATGACCCATCTTGAAGTGGTTCAATTGCTTGCAGGCCTTTGGGTGCGCGCGGGGCAGCAGGAGCAAATTGAGGATTTGGTCGCCGAATACCTGCGTCGCGATTTGATTAACAAGATTCTGGGCAATAGCGATAACCACGGTCGGAATACGGCGATTATTCGTGGGGCTGACTCGTTTCGGCTGGCGCCGATTTATGACCTTGCTCCGATGGTCATGGATGACGAAGGTATTACTCGAACCACTAAATGGCCGCTGGATATAGAGCGGGCAGGTGAGGTGAACTGGCGGGCGGCGTGTGAATCGTTAAGTGCAATTGCCAACCCTGACACTGTCTTTGAGCGCTTGCGCAGTAATGCTGAGCAGTTGAGGGCCCTGCCTGATTTACTTCGCGCTGCAGGTTTGCCGGAAATGACAATGAATCACCCACACATTGCGCTTAAAAATCTCGACCAGCGTTTGCGCGAGTGGGGTTTGAAATGACTCTGACTATTGATGCCCGCCAGCTCATCATCGAAAACATTGAGGCAGATTTGGCTCAGGGAAAAATCACCTTGGGCGAGGCGGTAAAGCGCTTTCGGGTTGATGTGACCGGATTGCAGCAAACCCAGTTTGCCCGCATGTGCAAAATCTCGGTGCGCACCTTGATTCAAATCGAGCACGACGAAGGCAACCCCACCCTTAAATCCTTGAATGCAGTTTTCAAACCCTTTGGTCTGCAAATGGGTGTAGTTCGCTTGCCGCGAAAATTTTGATCCCTTCTTGATACTAAAACGCCCGACAGTCCTTGTCGGGCGCATTGATTATTTTTTATACAGTTGATGCTCTGCATTCTTCCAGGGTCTTTATTTGGCCGCTTTCTGGTTGGTTATCCAGTGCCAGCCATTTTTCGAACCCTGCCGCTAGTGCAGGCCATTCCGTACTAATAATACTGTACCACGTGGTATCACGGTTTTTGCCTTTAACCACCATATGCTGGCGGAAAACGCCTTCGTATGTGTACCCCAATCGTACTGCAGTACGCTTTGATCTTGCGTTATCGTTGTTGCACTTCCATTCCAGACGCCGGTTGCCCAGGGCGAAGGCTTCCTTGGCGAGCAGGTAGACCGCCTCCGTGCTTTTCGGTGAGCGTTGCATGGGTGCGCCAAAGGCGACGTGGCCGATCTCGATACGCCCGTGCTCCGGGACGATGCACATCAGGCTAAGTAAGCCTTGTGCCTCACCGCTGGGCTTGTCGATAACGGCATAGAAATGTGGATCACGGCTATCGGCATGCTTTTGCAGCCAAGCGTCAAAGGTCGGACGCTCGTTAAATGGACCGTAGGGCAGGTAGTCCCACAGCTTGGGATCGGCCTGCGGCCCTTGTAAGGCTAGCCATAGTTCATCGCCATGACGTTCGGGGTCGAGCTTTTCCAGACGAATGAATCGCCCTTCGAGGGTGCGGGTATCCGGGGTTTTAGCCGCCAGCCAACGTTCTAGAGAGTCGGGCATTGCGCGTTCCTTATTTATGACAAGGTTTTGCGAAACTGAATAAAGCCGGGGCGCTCGCCAATGCGCTCATACAACTGAATAGCCGTGGCGTTGGTTTCCTGGGTGAGCCAATGCACTTTGCAGCAGTCCTTGGCGCGGGCGGCTGCGTATACATGCTCGATTAACTGACGACCCACCCCCTTGCCGCGCACATCGGGACTGACAAACAGGTCTTGAAGATAGCAGGCGTCTTTGATGCTCCAGTTGGTGCGGTGATAAACGCACTGCACCATGCCCACCGCTTTGTCGTCTTGCCAGGCCAGGGCCAGGGTGGTCGGTTCTGCCGGGTCGAGAAAACGCGCCCAGGTGGATTGGCTGATTTCGTCGGATAGCTCGGTTTTGTAGAAGCGCAAGTAAGCTTGCCAAAGTGGTAGCCACTGTTCGCGATCGGTGGCGGTGGCAGTTTTGATCTGGATTTGAGCCATTTTCAGTTATTCCTTAACCATTAAATGAGCGAGTGCGTGGTCTTGCGGGTTGGGGTTGGCCAGCAGGCCCTGGCGCACACCAGCCTGGTCGCGGGCGTCGCGGTTCTGGCTGAGTTTGCGTTTGCCTTGCAGGCGGGTGATAGGCAGGCGAAAGCCCACAATGGCCTTGAGCATGCTGTCGACATAGTCGGCGGGGGCGTCGCTGACAGCCCAGGGCGCGGGGCGATTGGCTTCATGCCTGTCGCTCAGGCGGCTGACCAGTGCCAGCAAACGTTCGGCATCATCGAACACCTCGGCCATGCCATAAGCGTGTACGGCCAGGTAATTCCAGGTGGGTACGGCTTTTCCGTGGTCGGCCTTGCCTGGGTAAAAGGTAGGGCTGATATAGGCCTGTTCGCCGGCAAAGATCACCAGTGCTTCCGTGCCTTGGGCCAGGTCCTGCCAGTGTGGATTGGCCCGGGCCAGGTGCCCGTACAATGTGCCGCACGGGCCTTCGTCGGGGTTCAACAGCATAGGCACATGACTGGCGAGCAGGCCCTGGCTGGCATGTGTGACCAGCACGGGCAGGGGGGAGGCCTGCATCTGCTGGTGCAGGATTTTAATGTCGTCTACGGCGAAGGCGCGGGGTACGTACATGGAAATTATCCTTGGCGATTGGCTTTATCCTAGGCAGGCTATTGGTTGGTTGTAAGAGCCATTAATGGTCAATTTCATAGGTCCAATCCATGAAGGATTCAGTTCTTTCCATCGCCTTCAACCCCGCCGGGATCGAGCTTGATCCCAAAAAGGGTCTGAGCCGCCAGCTGTATCTGGCATTGCGCCAACGTGTGCTGGATGGTCGTTTGAATGGCGGCTCGCGCTTGCCCGCCAGCCGTGACATGGCCGGTGCCTTGGGGATTTCCCGCAATAGTGTGATGCGGGCCTATGACCAGTTGTATGCCGAAGGATTTATTGAGGGGAGAGTTGGGGACGGTACTTATGTCGCCAAATTGCCAGAAAAAGCCCTGCCGCTAAAAAAGTTGTCCACCAACTTATCCACAGGCTTTTCAACAAGCTTATCCCCAGGGTTATCCACAAAACAGCCTGAAACACCTGTAATTACATCCAGTAAAGTTATCCACAGCACGGCTCTGAGCAGGGTTGCAACCCATGCATTGGACCTGCCACCCAGTGGTGTTCCCCGCGCATTTCGGGTGGGTGTTCCGGCGTTCGACTTATTCCCTTTCGAGGTATGGAGCAAGCTGCAGGCGGCTTTTTGGCGTAAGCCGGAGTTGCAGCACCTGTGCTACGGCGATCCTGCAGGTGATGAGCGTCTGCGTGCATTGATTGCGGCTTATTTGCGTACTTCACGAGGTTTATCGTGTACGGCTGAGCAAATTTTGATCACCAGTGGCGCGCAGCAAGGAATTAGCCTTTGTGCACAGCTGCTGGTGGAGCCGGGCGAAGGGGTGGCTGTGGAAAACCCCGGCTATCGCGCAGCTGCCTATGCCTTTGCGATTGCCGGGGCGAATGTGCAGGGCGTGGCGGTGGATCAGGACGGTATGGACTGTTCGGCGCTGGCGCATTTGAACAACTGTCGGCTGGCCTATGTGACCCCCTCCCATCAATACCCCAGCGGGGTCACCATGAGCCTGGCCCGGCGCCTGGAACTGCTGGCCTGGGCCGAGCGTACAGAGGGCTGGATTATCGAAGACGACTACGATGGCGAGTACCGCTATAGCGGTGCGCCGCTGGCCCCGCTGGCAGCACTGGACCGCAGCGGGCGGGTGATTTATGTCGGTACCTTCGGCAAGGTGGCGTTTCCGGCGTTGCGCCTGGGGTATCTGGTGCTGCCCAAGGGGCTGATCGAGCCGTTTGCCCGCCGGCGCTCGCTGGATATGCGCCATTCGGAGGTCGGCACTCAGGCGGTGATGGCCGAGTTTATGGCGGCGGGGCATTTTCAGCGGCATATACGGCGGATGCGTCGCGCGGCTTTGAGTCGCCGTGATGTATTGCTGGCCAACTGGCCACAGGGGTTGGCGGAGGTTGGGGCCATGCCGGGTATCGCGGCGGGCTTGCATGTGGCGGTGCCGGTGGCGAGTTTGGCTCGTGAGCAGCAACTGCTGGCGCAGGCCCGGGCAGTGGACGTGGAGATCAACGGGCTGAGCAGTTATTGGTTGCAGGATTCGAGTGAGCCTGTGGATAACCGCGCGGGATTGGTGTTGGGGTTTGCAGCGGTACCCGAAGTGGAGATCAAGGCGGCGCTGGAGCGGCTGGGCAAGGTGTGGAATGGCAGCCGTTGAACCTGTGGGAGCGGGCTTGCTCGCGAGGGGGCACCGCATTAATTCAGACAGACCGCACCGGCTGAATTGCGAGCAAGCCCGCTCCCACAGGAAGGGCTTGATCATTGCGCGCTTTCAAACCCCTCCAGCACATTCACCGCATTCACGCCGATTTCCTCTACGGCGTAACCACCTTCCATCACAAATAGTGTCGGTTTGCCCAGCCGCGCAATACGCTCACCCATGCGCAGGTAGTCCGGGCTGTCGAGTTTGAATTGGGAAATCGGGTCGTTCTTGAATGTATCCACACCCAGCGAAACCACGATTACGCCAGCGTCATAGCGCTCGATTTCAGCGCAGGCCAATTCCAGCGCCGCGCTCCAGCGATCCCATGCCGAACCCGCAGCCAGCGGGTAGTTGAAGTTGAAGCCTTCCCCGGGCCCTTCCCCCAGTTCGTCTTCGTAGCCCAGAAAGAACGGAAACTCGGCCTCAGGATGGCCGTGAATCGAGGTAAACAGCACGTCGTTACGTTCATAGAAAATCGACTGCGTACCATTACCGTGATGGTAATCAACGTCGAGGATAGCCACCTTGCTGTGGCCTTGATCGAGAAAGGCCTGGGCTGCTATGGCGGCGTTATTCAGGTAGCAGTAACCGCCCATCAAGTCGCTGGCGGCGTGATGCCCCGGTGGCCGGCAAAGTGCGAAAGCACTGTGGGCGCCGTTTTGAATTTCGGCTTGGGCAGTCAGGGCTACTTGCGCTGCACTGTAGGCCGCTTGCCATGTGCCCGCAGTAATCGGCGCTCCGCCGTCGAAGCTGTAATAGCCAAGTTGGCCATGCAGACTGGTGGGCAGAACGGCACGTAAAGTACGGGCAGGCCAGGTATAAGGCAGCAAGTCACCGTCGCGGCCATGTTGGGCCCAGCGGTCCCAGGCACCCTGGAAAAAGTCCAGGTAGGCCGCACTGTGAATCCGCTCGATAGGCCCGCGGCCGAAGTCTTGCGGGGCGCTCACTGGGCCGAGTTCACGGGTTTGTACACGTTGCAAAATATGGTCGGCCCGTGATGGCATTTCAAAGCAGGGCAACAGTTGCCCGTCCATCAACTCACAACGGCCATGATGCAGGTGGTGATCGTCCGAATAGATCGTCAGCATTGTCTTGTTCTCCCAGGGCATGAGCGGTTGGCTACAGTCTTGCGGCGCCGGGGGTTTGAGAGAACGGCAGGAGCGGCCAAAAGGAGATGTATGTGGCCAAAATGGTTGACCGTAATTGGCCCCTGCCTATCCCCTCTGAATCAGGCCCGGAACTGGCTGGGTGCAA
Organism: Pseudomonas sp. FSL R10-2964; assembly: GCF_009600035.1. Lineage (NCBI taxonomy): Bacteria > Pseudomonadati > Pseudomonadota > Gammaproteobacteria > Pseudomonadales > Pseudomonadaceae > Pseudomonas > Pseudomonas sp. FSL R10-2964. The sequence goes on from NZ_WIWH01000036.1 coordinate 16,730, forward strand.
CCCCGCTCCAGCGCACGAAGGCATGGCGGAAGCTCGCGGTTTCACTGAAACCCAGGGTCTCGGCAATCTTGTAAATGGGCCATTCGGTTTCGTTGAGCAGCAGCTTGGCGCGCTCAAAACGCAGGTCATCGAGCAGCGTCTGGTAGCTGCAACCCATATCGTGCAAGTGGCGGCGCAGGGTGCGCGGCGAGCAGTTCATGTGCTCGGCCAGCCCTTCGAGGCCGGGGGCTGCATGCAGTTGTGCGGCCAGCAACTGGCGGATGCGTTCCAGCCAGGTTTGTCTCCCGGTGAACTCCAGATTCTGTTTGCGGCAACGCTCGGCCATCGCTTGATGGGTCACCGCATCGGCCAGTGGCAAAGGCTGGTCGAGCCATCGCTTGGCGAAGGCGAAAGCATTGCTGTCGGCATCGAACTGACGCGGGCAATCGAAGCTTTGCCCGTAGCTGGCGTGGTAGTCGGGTGCGCTGTGGATAAAGCGTGCACCCAATAGCGGCAGCGATTGGCCTAGCAAGTCTTCGCATATAACCTTGAGCGAAACCAGGCATAGCTCGGTATTGAACACCGCCATTTGCGGGCTCTCGGCATAGCCATTGGCACAGAACCGGACCTGTTCGCCATCGACCTCCAGGCTCAGCTCAAAAAGTGTTCCCAGCAGCGCCGGGTAGCGTAAAGCTAGACGCAATGCGTCACCTAAGGTGGCACTGGTGAGTAGGGCGTAACCGAGTATGCCGTAGGACGACACATGCATGCGTCGCCCTAGTTCAAGGCCGATTTCGCGGCGCAGAGCCACGGCATTGGCGCACACGCGCATTTCCTGATTAGTGGTGATGCGAGTGTCTGCACGGCTCAGGTCCGCCGCCCGAATGCCGCTGCCGGCCAGCAGCATCTCGCTGGGCAAGCCTTCTGCGTTGAAGGTGCTGAGCACCAGGGATACGGCGTTGAGCGTTGTGAGATGGGAGTGGAGCATGCTCGTTTCCTGCCTGGGAAGTGCAGGAAACGAGCAAGTTGCGTGCCGGGGGATGTACACCGAACCTGTAGCCGCTGCCGCAGGCTGCGATAAGAGCCGCAGGACCTTCAATCAAGGCGGGTCTGGTGCACAGTCCATCACAGCCTGCTACAGCGGCTACATAGGCCGGGTTATGGGCTTTTAGGCCAGCTCCCCGCACACATCCAGTTCGATCAGGCGGCGCACCTCGGCCAGCGGCAGGTCAGCGCCAAGCAAGGCATGCAGTTTGCCGAACACGGCCTCGCGGGTCATTCCGCCACCTGACAGCACACCCGCCTCACGCAAGCGGCTGCCAGCTTCGTACACGTCCAGTTCTACACCGCCTTCATGGCATTGGGTAATGGCCACGATCACAATGCCATTTTCCTGTGCCCGTTGCAGACTGGCGAGAAAGTCCGGGTTGTCGCCAGGGCCGGTGCCACTGCCGAAGCACTCCAGTACCAGGGCTTCGATCCCGCTGTTGAGCAAGGCATCGAGCTGGGCGGCGCCAATCCCTGGCACCAGTGGCAGCACGCCTACGCTGGCCTGGTGTTTGGGGTAGCTGTAGGCCAGTTCTGCCGGGAGGGTGCTGGCCCTGGTCCCGCCGCCGTTGCGTGTCAGCGTCACAAACGGGTTACGGCCAAAGCTGCGCACTTTGGCGCAGCGAGTTGGAGCCATCAGCTTGCCGTGGAAGTACAACTGCACGCCGTTAGGCTGGCCCTGGCCCAGCGCCTGCAAGGCACCGCTGATGTTTTCCCAGGCATCGCTGTCAGGTACGCCCGCTGGCAGCATGGAGCCGGTGAAGAGTACCGGTGCAGGCAAGCCCAGCAGTTGAAAGCACATCGCCGCAGCGCTGTAGGCCAGCGTGTCAGTGCCATGCAGGACCAGTACAGCATCGCAGCCATCCTGCTCGACGGCTTCGATGATCGCACTGCGCAGGCGTAGCCAGTAGGCAGGCGTCATGTTGGCGCTGTCGATCAGCGGGCTCATTTCGCGAAAGGCCCATTGCGGTACTTGCAGCTGCGGTTGGCTGGCCAGGTGCTCGCGCATGCGTGCCTCAAAACCCGAGGCTGGTGCCAGACCGCTGGCGCTGGCCTGCATGCCGATGGTGCCGCCGGTGTAGAGCACCATGACGTGTTGGCAGGTGTGATGAGTGGCTGCGGTCATTATTGAGTCTCCATAAGCAAAAACGCGGCGGTTCTGGAGAACCGCCGCGTCAAGTATCAGCGTTTTGTTTCGTCGACCTGGGCGGCCGGCTTTGGCGGCCAGGCCTTTAGATCGAGATCCAGATCCGGGAATTTACTGGAATCGAAGACAGGTGTCTTGATCCCCGCGCGGCGCTGGTCATCGTAGTCCTTGAGCACGCGCATGCAGATCTTGAACAGCATCGCCAGCGCAACCAGGTTAACGAAGGCGAGCATGGTCATGGCAATGTCGGCGAAAGCGAAAACCGTTTGCAGGTTTTCGATCGAACCCCAAAAGATCAGCACCAGTACCAGTGCGCGATAACCCATCAGTGCTTTGCGGCTCTCTCCAACCAAAAAGCGCAGGTTGTTCTCGCCCAGGTAGTAGTTGTAGAGCATCGAGGTGAATACGAACAGCGCCAGGGCCACGCTGATAAAGACACGACCCCATTCGCCGACCACGGCTGCCAGGGAGTTCTGGGTCAGGGCAATGCCGTCGCCTTCAAAACCTGGGGTGTAGAAGCCCGACAACAGAATCAGCAAAGCCGTACAGGTGCAGATCACAAAGGTGTCGAGGAATACGCTGAATGCCTGCACCACGCCTTGGGCGATCGGGTGCTCAACATCGGCCACGGCAGCCACGTTCGGGGCGCTGCCCAGACCGGCTTCGTTGGCGAAGACGCCACGTTTGACGCCCATCACGATTGCACTGCCGATCAGGCCACCGAACACAGGGTCCAGGCCGAAGGCGCTCTTGACGATATGGCCCAGCATGGCGGGTACGTGGTCGAACTGCAGTACGATCACATACAGGGTGACCGCAATATAGGCCAGGGTCTTGACCGGTACCAGCAGGTCGGCTACCGAAGCGATACGCTTGATCCCGCCGATAAACACCAAGCCCAGCAGGATGGCGATGGCCAGCCCCGAGTAGTTGACCTTGAAGCCGAAGGCGTCTTGCAGCGAGTGGGTCACGGCATGGGCTTGCAGGCCCATGAAGGCAAAACCGAAGGTGATCAGCAACAGCACGGCCATCAGTTTGCCCATCCACACTTTGCCCAGGCCGTACTTCATATAGAAGGACGGGCCGCCGCGCAGTTGGCCTTCCGAATCACGACGCTTGTACAGCTGGCCCAGGGAGCATTCGATCAGGCTGCTGGACATGCCGACCAGGGCGGTCACCCACATCCAGAACACGGCACCGGGGCCACCCAGGGTAACGGCAATACCGACGCCGGCAATGTTGCCCGCGCCGACACGGCCGGCCAGGCTCAGCATCAATGCCTGAAATGAGCTCAGCTCACCGGCGCTGCTGCGCAGGCTGTCTTTGAAAACCGAAAACATGTGCAGAAAGTAACGAAACTGAACGAAACGCGAGCGGATCGTGAAGTAGCCACCGAGCCCGACCATGAGCACGATTAGCACTTTCCCTGAGAGGAAGTCATTGATGACTTCAAGCATGGATTATTCCTCGCTGTTTTTATCTGATGGCAACACGGCCGGATCGAAATATCGCGTTACACCTGCTTGAGCAAGGTATAAACGTAGGCGATCAGTGTGACCCTGGCCATGTTGCTGCTTGGTTTACGATGCTGTTTCCGTGCTGACGATGGCCGCTGGTGCTGGGGCCGGGCACAGGAAGAGGGGCGGCACTATACCTAGGAGCGCAGGAAGCGTCTGCATAAGTGACTGAATTTTCATGTGTGAGTTGTCCGATATGGCTTTGTTTATTGTCAAATTGCCCTCACCCCAGCCCTCTCCCTGAGGGTCAAAGGGCTCGATTTGTGGCGTTAATCTGATCTGCTTTTGCCTTTAGTCTTCTCTCCCTCTGGGAGAGGGGGGAGGGGTTTCAAAATCCCAGGGCCAAAAAAAAGGGCCTGCAGACGTATCTGCAAGCCCTCAAAAGGTGAGAGGTGTCTAGTCCCTCGACCTGGTGAGCGTTGAGCGTGTTACAGCATCAGGCCTTGAGTGGCACCAGACGCGGAGCAATCATGTTTTCCGGGCGCAGGATGTCGTCGAGCATGGCGTCGTCGAGCAAGCCTTCTTCGCGCACCAGTTCCAGTACGCCGCGGCCGCTTTCAAGAGCGATACGGGCGATACGGGTGGCGTTTTCATAACCGATGTACGGGTTAAGTGCAGTCACCAGACCAATCGAGTGCTCGACCAGTTCACGGCAGCGCGCTTCGTTGGCCGTGATGCCGGTGATGCAGTGTTCGCGCAGCATGTCCATGGCGCGTTGCAGCAGACGAATCGAGTCGAAGATCTTGAACGCGATCAGCGGCTCCATAACGTTCAGTTGCAGCTGGCCACCTTCGGCAGCGATGGTCAGGGCCAGGTCGTTACCGATGATCTGGAATGCCACCTGGTTCACGGCTTCCGGGATAACCGGGTTGACCTTGCCTGGCATGATCGAACTGCCTGGCTGACGTGCTGGCAGGTTGATTTCGTTGATGCCGGTACGTGGGCCGCTGGACAGCAGGCGCAAGTCGTTGCAGATCTTCGACAGCTTGACCGCGGTACGCTTGAGCATGCCGGAGAACAGTACGAAGGCGCCCATGTCGGAGGTGGCTTCGATCAGGTCGGCCGCCGGTACCAGCGGGTGACCGCTGATGGTGGCCAGGCGGTTCACGGCCAGCATCTGGTAACGCGGGTCGGCGTTGATGCCGGTACCGATGGCGGTGCCACCCAGGTTCACTTCAGTCAGCAGCTCTGGTGCCAGGGTTTTCAGGCGAGCCAGGTCTTCACTCAATGTAGTGGCGAAAGCGCGGAACTCTTGACCCAGGGTCATTGGCACGGCGTCTTGCAGCTGGGTACGGCCCATTTTCAGGACGTGGCTGAACTCGGCGCCTTTGGCTGCAAACGACTGGATCAGGCTGTCGAGGCTGGCCAGCAGCGCGTCGTGACCCAACAACAAGCCCAGACGAATGGCCGTCGGGTAGGCGTCGTTGGTCGACTGCGCCATGTTGACGTCGTTGTTCGGGTGCAGGTATTGGTATTCGCCTTTCTGATGGCCCATGGCCTCCAGCGCGATGTTGGCGATCACTTCGTTGGCATTCATGTTGGTTGAAGTGCCAGCGCCGCCTTGAATCATGTCCACCACGAACTCTTCGTGGAAATCGCCGCGGATCAGGCGTGCACACGCTTCGCTGATGGCAGCGTGCTTGGCGTCGCTCAGATGACCCAACTCGCGGTTGGCGTCAGCAGCGGCCTGTTTAACCATGGCCAGGCCCACAACCAGCTTCGGGTAATGCGAGATCGGAACGCCGGAGAGACGGAAGTTGTTCACCGCTCGCAGGGTCTGGATGCCGTAATACGCTTGAGCGGGTACTTCGAGTACGCCAAGCAGGTCTTTTTCGGTACGGAAAGATGCAGCGGAGGACATGATAGAAATCATCTCGATATGAACCCGGTCTGGGCCGGAACGCTGCGAATCCTAGGCCTGCAGACTATTTTGGGCCAATGCCTTTAAACACTAACCTATGCATAAACGGCATAATAGCGACGTGACGCGGCAGGTGCGTCGAGCGTGTGACCCATTTTGGTGCGCGTCCGGGAGGACTCGATGAATCTCGAAAGTAAATGGTTAGAGGACTTCAGTGCCCTGGCTGCTACCCGCAGTTTTTCCCAGGCAGCAGAGCGCCGTTTCGTCACTCAGCCGGCCTTTAGTCGGCGAATTCGCAGCCTTGAAGCGGCGCTTGGGCTGACCTTGGTGAATCGTTCCCGCACCCCGGTGGAGTTGACTGCGGCCGGTCAGCTGTTTTTGGTTACCGCACGTACGGTCGTCGAACAGTTGGGTGAGGTGCTGCGTCACCTTCATCACCTCGAAGGCGGGCAGGGTGAGGTCATGCAAGTGGCTGCCGCTCACTCCCTGGCCCTGGGTTTTTTCCCGCGCTGGATCGCCCAGTTGCGCAATGAAGGGCTGAACATCGCGACACGACTGGTTGCGACTAACGTCGGAGACGCGGTGCATGCTTTGCGCGAAGGTGGCTGCGATTTGATGCTGGCTTTTTACGATCCGGATGCGGCCTTGCAGATGGATCCTGAAATTTTCCCGTCCTTGCACCTGGGTAATACCGAAATGCTCCCGGTATGTGCTGCCGATGCCGACGGCAAGCCGCTTTTCGATCTGGAAGGCGATGTCAGCGTGCCATTGCTGGCCTATAGCGCTGGCGCATTTTTGGGCCGCTCGGTGAATTTGCTGCTACGCCAGCGCAGCCTGCGCTTTACCACTATTTATGAGACCGCGATGGCCGACAGCCTTAAAAGCATGGCGCTCGAAGGGTTGGGCATCGCCTGGGTGCCGCATTTGAGCGTGCGTGCCGAGCTGGCGCGGGGCGAGTTGGTGGTGTGCGGTGGCCCGCAATGGCATGTGCCGCTGGAGATTCGCCTGTACCGCTGTGCCCTGGTACGCAAGGCCAACGTACGGTTGTTGTGGCGCAAGCTGGAAAGTGGAACTCAACCGGAGTGAATGGGTTTTTTGTTATGGGTTTTAAGGGGCTTTTTTTAGGTGCTGCTTTATGTTGGCGTAATTTTCACTGCTAAAGCTGAAGATAGAGCAAGCACCCTCCTCGCGGCCCGTTGCCATAAAGGTTGCACAGTGAGAAGGATCATTACGTTCGGGCTCACGATACAAGGCAACATCCTCATGGGTAGCGCCGAGGCAGTGCCCTATTTCATGGGCCACCACCGTTCGTCCAAGTGTCGTGGCGATAGCGATGTTGGCCTCTGGAATAGCCAGGCCCTCCACCCCCATTGAGGGCATGAGGAGTCCATCAATCAGGATCAGGTATAAATCGGCAGGTTTTCCGGCCCGCCGATGCTCAGCCATGTATGCAGCAAAGACGGCTTTAATGGCTGTGCTCAGTGCTTCAATAACCGGCTCAATATCCAGACGGTTATCTGAGAAGCACAGGTAGTCAAAATTTGTGATGTCGGCAATATTCCGCAGAAATACAACGTTAACCGAACGGCCAGTCATCTTTGATAGCTGGGGCGTAAAAATATCGAAAAATAAATATTTTAGGTGGCGATCGTTTTTCTGAAGAACAGTGTCATGAACAAATGTATATATATTGATCGGTCGCATTTTTAGCCCTTCATTCAGGTGATGACTGACAAGTCTGTTAGAGACTCCGGTCTTAGGGGGCATCACTTAAGAACGCTCTTATGTTAGCTCTGTTTTCCGGCGTGAAACGGTAACAATTACTTCGAAAAGTTGAAGCGTTGGGAAACATGAACGTTTCACATACGCTGCCCCATGGATTGTGGCCGAGTGCTGCATTGTTGTGGGATGCATTGAAACTGTGGCCTACTTCATGGGCGATCACTTGATAGTGTTTAAGGCTGGCAATGACGGCGGGTTGTCCGGGGTAAGCGCAGCCCAGGGTGGTTTCGTTGAGCGGGGAGTGCGTAACCAGAATGTAGCGTTCGGTTTTACCCCACTTTAGCCCGTGTTGGTTTTTGTATCGGATGGCCGCCAATTCCCATCGATGAAGAACATCGTCTATGGACTGACTTTTATAGTTGAAGTCAGTCATGCCCTGCACGTTACGTATGTCCTTGAATATAAAAGATCGTTTTGTAATTGCCGTGATTTCGTCGGTAAACTCTTTGAAGTATGCACGCCCCAATGTGTTGATGGCGCGGTACGGGACATCGTTGTGGATAAAAATATAAAGTGTGATCGGTTGCATGGGAAATATCCTTTTAATAAGGAGCCTGCAATCCTTGCAGGACTGTTTACGTTTTTGCTGTTACCGGTTTGAATTTAAGTGAAGACGTTAATTCCAGGTTTCGCCGTGGCTGGAATTCGTCGAGTTATGTCGTTTCTATCTCTGTGCGATGTAGGCGTGGCACCCGATGATCAGAGGCCGTAGCCGAGGAGGAGTGCGTTGACCTGCAGGTCAATAAAACCGGGGTATTCAGGATTATCCGATGTGCATGACAGATGGTCGTCAAAGGTGCTTTCAAGGCACATGTTTGGGGTATACTGCGCGGCCTTCGGCTGGCTTGACCGGCCTTAATTCCTATAACAAGCCACGTCGGATCCTCCACGTGGCTTGTTGTTTTTTGACGCGCCTGCGGGCGCCCAAGAGAAGAGGCGCGACGATGAGTGCACTGGTAGGCGTGATCATGGGCTCCAAGTCCGATTGGTCCACCCTCAGCCACACCGCCGATATGCTGGAAAAACTCGGCATTCCTTACGAAGTGAAAGTGGTCTCTGCCCACCGCACTCCGGATCTGCTGTTCCAGTATGCCGAAGAGGCCGAAGGCCGCGGGATCGAGGTCATCATCGCGGGTGCCGGTGGCGCAGCCCACCTGCCAGGCATGTGTGCAGCCAAAACCCATTTGCCAGTGCTCGGTGTACCGGTGCAGTCGGCCATGCTGTCGGGCGTAGACTCGCTGCTGTCGATCGTGCAAATGCCGGCGGGCATCCCGGTTGCAACCCTGGCCATCGGCAAAGCGGGCGCGATCAACGCTGCCCTGTTGTCGGCGAGCATCCTGGGCGCCAAGCATCCGCAGTTCCATACCGTTTTGAAAGCATTCCGTGCTGAACAGACAGACAGCGTGCTGGACAATCCAGACCCGCGCGTAGCCTGAGGTTTCTGACGATGAAAATCGGTGTAATCGGTGGCGGTCAATTGGGCCGCATGCTGGCTCTGGCGGGCACTCCGCTGGGGATGAACTTCGCTTTCCTGGATCCGGCTCCTGATGCCTGTGCCGCCTCGCTGGGTGAACACCTGCGTGCGGACTACAGCGACCCGGACCATTTGCGCCAGTTGGCTGACGAAGTCGACCTGGTGACGTTCGAGTTCGAAAGCGTTCCCGCTGAAACCGTGGCTTTCCTGTCGCAATTCGTCCCGGTATACCCGAGCGCCGAAGCGTTGCGCATTGCCCGCGATCGCTGGTTCGAAAAGAGCATGTTCAAGGATCTGGGCATTCCGACGCCGGCTTTTGCCGACATCCAGTCCCAGGCTGATCTGGACGCAGCAGTGGCCACCATTGGCCTGCCTGCCGTGCTCAAGACCCGCACCCTGGGTTATGACGGCAAGGGCCAGAAAGTGCTGCGCACCCCTGCCGATGTCGTGGATACGTTTGCTGAACTGGGCAGTGTGGCGTGCCTGCTGGAAGGGTTTGTGCCGTTCACCGGCGAAGTGTCGCTGATTGCCGTACGCGGCCGTGATGGCGAAACGAAGTTCTACCCATTGGTACACAACACTCACGACAGCGGCATTCTCAAGCTGTCGGTTGCCAGTACCGATCACCCGTTGCAAGCCCTGGCTGAAGACTACTCCAGCCGTGTGCTCAAGCAGCTGGATTACGTTGGGGTGATGGCATTCGAATTCTTTGAAGTCGACGGTGGCCTCAAGGCCAACGAAATCGCCCCGCGTGTCCATAACTCCGGGCATTGGACCACCGAAGGTGCCGAGTGCAGCCAGTTCGAAAACCACTTGCGCGCCATCGCCGGCCTGCCGTTGGGTTCGACAGCCAAAGTGGGCGAAAGCGCCATGCTCAACTTCATCGGCAGCGTGCCGCCGGTTGAGAAGGTGATTGCGATTGCTGATTGCCATCTGCATCACTATGGCAAGGCGTTCAAGGTCGGCCGCAAGGTCGGTCACGCCAACCTGCGCTGCGCTGATATGGCGACGTTGCAAGCGCAAATCCTCAAGGTTGAAGCCCTGATCGACGAAGCGTAAATCGCTTTGTACGGAACCATTGGGTTGTCGCTGCTCTCTGATGGCGTGATGCCAAAGTGCTGACTAGGCTTTGGTTGTAACGCCATTTAACTTTGAGGGAGCGTCCATGGGCATCATCGGAACCATTTTTATCGGCTTGATCGTTGGCCTGCTGGCTCGTTTCCTGAAACCGGGTGACGACAGCATGGGCTGGATCATGACCATCCTGCTGGGTATCGGCGGCTCGCTGGCGGCTACCTATGGTGGTCAGGCGATTGGTATCTACAAGGCAGGCGAGGGTGCCGGCTTTATAGGTGCCGTGGTGGGTGCCGTGATCTTGCTGGTGATCTACGGCCTGGTGTCGAAAAAGTCCTGATTAAACGCTTTGGCTCTCTCTGCGCCAGCCGCAGAGAGGGTTAAACTGCGCGCGTTCAATCCTTCTTTTATCGAGCCTTGCATGCGCCGTCTTCTACTGACTTTTCTTTTGCTGGGTTCAGGCCTGGCACATGCGGCAGAGTTGCCCGAAACCGACTGGCTTGAACTGATGCCCAAGTCGGATCAAATAGCCCTTGAGCAAATGCCCGAAATTGACCATGACTCGCCCGAGGCCAATGGTACGTTTACCGACAAGGGTGGTTTGAAGCAGAGCAAGGGCCTGCCCGCGGTGATGTACTCCAGCAAGACAGTGGCCAGCATGAACGGCAAAAATATCCGTTTGGGTGGCTACCCCGTGCCTCTGGAAACAGACGCCAAGGGTCGCAGCACGCTGTTTTTCCTGGTGCCGTACCCGGGTGCCTGCATCCATGTGCCGCCTCCGCCGCCCAATCAGTTGGTGTTGGTGCGCTATCCAAAAGGCTTGAAGCTGGATGATATCTACACGCCGCTGTGGGTGATGGGCACGCTGAAGGTCGAGAAGGTCAGCAATGACCTGGCCGATGCGGCCTATGCGCTGGATGCGAGCAAGGTGCGGGTAGTGGTTGAGGAAGACTTGTAGGGATCAGACCAATTGTGGGAGCGAGCCTGCTCGCGAAAACACACTTCGCGAGCAGGCTCGCTCCCACAGGTTTTGTTTGTATCAGGTTTTCAGGCGCTTGCTGGCAATACTCACACCCAACGTATGGCTGGCGCCCGGCGCCAATGTGATGATGTCATCCATCACATTGGCGGTTTCGATGCACAGCATGCGTTGCCAGCCGTCTGCAGCCATATCGGCGAGCGTGGCGGTCTTGTCGATCCATGGATTCCAGATCACCGCCGAGCGTGAGCCGCGGCTGGTCAGCTCGAGCGTGCGCGACCAGTCCGGGTCGACGATGCTCAACTGCTGCGGCGTATCGAGGTAGATACGGTCGGTTTCGCCGCTGAAGGTCAAATCCCCCGTTTGCTCAACACGATTCCAGTCTTCGAGGGTGTCGATGTAGGTCAGTCCGTCGACCCCTTTGACCTCAACCTTGCGCACGTCGCTAACCGCGAAATAGCTGTGCAGGGCCTGGCTGATACTGACCGGGATATCACTGCGGTTATGGCTGGTGAGGCTGATATGCAGCTGGGTGTCCAGGCGGATGCTCAGAGTCAACGCCACGTCGTGGGGCCAGCCGGGAAGGCCGCCTTTGATGTGGGGCAAGCCCAGCTCAATATGCAGCGCTTCACCGGCGTCATCGATCTCCAGTACTTCCCATTCGCGTGTACGCACCAGCCCGTGGGCCGTGGCGGGTTCATCGCTGTGGCGCATGGCCTGCACGCTTTGCGGGTTGAGTGCCAGGTTGCCAAACCAGGGCCAGCACACCGGCACGCCCGTGCGGATGCCATGGCCTTGCTTGAATTGGGCTTTTTCGTTGAGCCAGATGATCGGCGGCTCATCACCTACCTGATAACTGAGAACCTGCGCGCCCTGTTTGGCGACCAGCAGTTGGGCCTGGCCATGCTGGAAGTGCCAGCACTCCAGTTCATCCAGGGTGACTGACTCAATGTGGTGCATGGCAGGTTCTCTATTTATAGGTTTAACGACGTGGCGGAACGGAGCGGGTGCGGCCGCTGCCATCGATGGCGACAAAGACAAAGACCGCTTCGGTCACTTTACGCCATTCGCTGGACAACGGGTCGTCACTCCACACTTCAACCATCATCTGGATCGAGCTGCGGCCGATCTCCAGTGCCTGGGTGTAGAACGACAATTGTGCGCCCACGGCCACGGGTACCAGAAATGCCATACGATCAATAGCGACAGTGGCTACACGGCCACCGGCAACCTTGCTGGCCATTGCGGTACCGGCCAGGTCCATTTGGGAGACCAGCCAGCCGCCAAAAATATCGCCGAAACCATTGGTCTCGCGCGGCAGGGCGGTGATTTGCAAGGCCAGATCGCCTTGCGGAATTGGATCTTCTTGTTCGAGCTCTAGCATGCCTAAGGGCCTCTGACCCGTGATTCATCATAAGTACTGCGGGTGAAAAAGCGTCTTTAGAAAAACGATTCAGCCCGAACATACTACGTTCGTCACGTTCTTCATAAGCCGCACCAAGGGGAAACTCTGCGAAATCGGCTGAAGTGGCCAGCGGACGTTTTCGCACAGCAACCTCAGAAGTTACCAAGTGTTTCTTACAGCATGAGTATATCGGGGGACAGCCTGGCCGACGACCTCCTGATTCTGCTTTTTGGGTGCGCTGCACGTCTAGCTCTGTGCTTTTGTAAACAATTTGTTATCTTTCAAAACCTGCCCAGCCCCTGCCGGCGAAGTTGCAGCTTTTTGCCGTGCCTAATAAGAGAAGCAATACCCCATGATCACAGAGCCTTCCAGTGCTGCACCGCCTTCGCGGCCGTTAACCCGTAATGACTATAAAACCTTGTCGCTGTCTGCCTTGGGTGGTGCGCTGGAGTTTTACGATTTCATTATTTTTGTATTTTTTGCCACCGTGGTCGGGAAACTGTTCTTTCCGGCGGACATGCCCGAGTGGCTACGTCTGATGCAAACCTTCGGTATTTTCGCTGCGGGTTATCTGGCGCGTCCTTTGGGCGGCATTGTCATGGCGCACTTTGGTGATTTGCTGGGGCGCAAAAAGATGTTCACGTTGAGCATCTTCATGATGGCCGTACCGACTTTGATCATGGGCTTGCTGCCGACCTATGCGCAGATTGGCATGTGGGCACCGATTCTGTTGCTGCTGATGCGCGTGATCCAGGGCGCGGCCATTGGTGGTGAAGTGCCCGGGGCCTGGGTGTTCGTGGCCGAGCATGTGCCGCCACGGCATGTGGGCTACGCCTGCGGCACCCTGACCTGCGGGTTGACCGCGGGCATCTTGCTGGGTTCCCTGATGGCCACGGCGATCAATACGATCTATACGCCGGCTGAAGTGTCTGACTTTGCCTGGCGGATTCCATTCCTGATGGGCGGCGTGTTCGGCCTGTTCTCGGTGTACCTGCGTCGCTGGTTGCACGAGACACCGGTATTTGCCGAGTTGCAGCTGCGCAAGGCGCTGGCTGCGGAAGTCCCGCTCAAGACCGTGCTGCGCGACCATCGCGGGGCGATTGTGGTCTCGATGCTGCTGACCTGGTTGCTGTCTGCCGGGATCATCGTGGTCATTCTGATGACGCCCACGGTGCTGCAAACCATTTATGGTTTTTCAGCGACCACCTCGTTGCAAGCCAATAGCCTGGCGATCGTCTTTTTGAGTTTGGGTTGCATCGCTTCGGGCGCCCTGGCTGACCGCTTTGGTGCGGGCAAGGTGTTTGTGGTGGGTTGCGCCGGGTTGCTGATCACGTCGTGGACCTTCTATCACAGCCTGCTGCAGCATCCGGACTGGCTGTTCCCGCTGTATTCCCTGAGCGGTCTGTTTGTCGGCACCATCGGTGCCGTCCCTTATGTGATGGTTAAAGCTTTTCCGCCAGTGGTGCGTTTCAGTGGCCTGTCGTTTTCCTACAACCTGGCCTACGCCATCTTTGGCGGTCTGACCCCAATGGCCGTGACCCTGTTGCTCAAGGAAAGCCCGATGGGGCCGGCGTATTACGTGGCCATTATCTGCACGATGGGCCTGGTGGTCGGTGCTTATTTGTGGAAAAAGGGCCGCTGAGACATCGCTCAGTGGCCATGACACTTCGCTAGCCTCTCCCCGAAGGCCATCATTTGTAACGAATGATGGCCTTTCATCTAATTGTCACAATCGGTTCATAGAGTAGTCACATGGCCTGCAGATACTGGCCCCCGATTCATCTAACCCCGTTTGCTAGGAGTAAGGCATGAAACTGAAGCGTGTGATGGCGGCCCTGACTTTTGTCGCCGCAGGCGTTGCAACTGCCAATGCGGTTGCCGCTGGTGTTGACCCGGCTATTCAGCCCTACGTGAAGACCACTGGTGTGTCGGGCAACCTGTCCAGCGTTGGTTCCGACACCCTGGCGAACTTGATGACCTTGTGGGCTGAGGCGTACAAAAAAGAATACCCGAACGTAAACATCCAGATTCAAGCTGCCGGTTCTTCGACCGCGCCGCCTGCGATTACTGAAGGCACCGCTAACCTGGGCCCGATGAGCCGCAAAATGAAAGACAACGAACTGGCTGCCTTCGAGCAGAAGTACGGCTACAAGCCTACCGCCATCCCGGTGGCAGTGGATGCCCTGGCCGTGTTCGTGCACAAGGACAACCCGATCAAGCACCTGACCATGGAACAGGTTGATGCGATCTTCTCTTCGACCCGCCTGTGCGGCGCCAAAGCCGACGTTAAAACCTGGGGCGACCTGGGTGTGACCGGCGACCTGGCCAACAAGCCGGTTCAACTGTTCGGTCGTAACTCGGTATCCGGCACTTACGGCTACTTCAAGGAAGAAGCCCTGTGCAAAGGCGATTACAAGCCTAACGTGAACGAACAGCCGGGCTCGGCTTCGGTTGTGCAGTCGATCAGCAGCTCGCTGAACGGCGTCGGTTACTCGGGCATCGGTTACAAAACCGCCAGCGTGAAGACCGTGCCTTTGGCTAAAAAAGGCAGCACCGAGTTTGTCGAAGACACCGAAGAAAACGCACTGAACGGCAAATACCCGCTGTCGCGTTTCCTCTACGTGTACGTGAACAAGGCGCCGAACAAGCCGCTGAACCCGCTGGAAGCCGAGTTCATCAAGCTGGTCCTGTCCAAGCAAGGTCAGGAAGTGGTCGTGAAGGATGGCTATATCCCTCTGCCAGCCAAAGTCGCTGCCAAAGCATTGGCTGACCTGGGCCTGAAAGAAGGCGCATAAGCAGACGCCATGTGGGAGCGGGCTTGCTCGCGATGCAGGCAACTTGGTACATCAGACCTATTGAGTTGACGCCATCGCGAGCGAGCCCGCTCCTGCAGGTCTGCCTCGCAACCGCTTCACCAAATTTTCCATTC
Organism: Pseudomonas sp. FSL R10-2964; assembly: GCF_009600035.1. NCBI lineage: Bacteria > Pseudomonadati > Pseudomonadota > Gammaproteobacteria > Pseudomonadales > Pseudomonadaceae > Pseudomonas > Pseudomonas sp. FSL R10-2964. Next base: position 31,924 of record NZ_WIWH01000036.1, read on the forward strand.
CGCTGCCAGCACCGTTGGGCGGCGGATTTTTTGCGTCACTGCTTTGTCATCTTTCTGTCATACAGGACCGCTAGGGTGTGCGCATGAATGATCTGGCCAATTCCCCAATGACTACGACATCCGCTCCCAAGCGCATTGATTTCAATACGCCTGAACTGCAACGCAAGCGCCGTATCCGCGCGTTTAAAGATCACCTGACCCGCTGGTATGTATTTATCGGCGGTCTTGCCGTGCTTGGCGCAATCACTCTGATCTTCTTCTTCCTGGGCTATGTGGTTTATCCACTGTTCCAGGGTGCCGACCTGAACGCCAAACAGGCGATTACGCCGGTGTGGATGCAGGACGCCGGCAAGCCGCTGATGATCTCCATCGAAGAGCAGAATCAGGTCGGTATGCGGGTGTCCGACAAGGGCATGGTGTTGTTCTTCAATGCGAAGAACGGCGAAGAGCTGTCGCGGGTCAACCTGCCGTTGCCGGCCGGCACTCAAGTGACTTCTCTGGGTGAAGACCAGCCGGGTAATCCGGTGGCGGTGCTGGGCCTGTCCAACGGTCAGGCGCTGGTGTTCCGGCACAGCTATAAAGTCAGCTACCCGGATGGCAAGAAGACCATCACCCCGGCAATCGAATACCCGTATGGCGAAACGCCAATCGTCCTCGACCCGCAGGGTGGTGCACTGGATCACGTCAACCTCAGCGTCAACGATTCAACGCTGGTGCTGGCCGGTTCCTCGGGCGCGCAACTGAACGTGCTGTCACTGGCCCGCGAAGAAAACATGATGACCGACGAGGTCACCAACACCGAGACCCGTATCGACCTGCCGCAGATGACCGCGAAGGTCAAAGCGCTGTATATCGACCCGCGTCAGCAGTGGTTGTATGTGATCAATGATCGCGCCCAGGCCGATGTCTTCAGCCTGCGCGACAAAAGCCTCAACGGTCGCTACAAGCTGGTGGATGACGCAACCACCGAGATCACCGCCAGCACACAACTGGTGGGCGGTATTTCGCTGATTTTTGGTGATTCCAAGGGCGGCCTGAGCCAGTGGTTCATGGCTCGCGACCCGGATGGCGAGCAGCGCTTCAAACATATCCGCAGCTTCCAGATGGGCACGTCGCCGATTGTTGAAATCACTGCCGAGCAACGCCGCAAGGGCTTCCTGGCTCTGGACGCGGCCGGCGAGATCGGTGTGTTCCACAGCACCGCGCATCGCACCCTGCTGGTCGAGAAAGTGGCAGAAGGTCCGGGCGTCATGGCGTTGTCGCCGCGTGCCAACCGCATCATCGTGGAAGAGGGCGGCAAGCTGCTGCCACTGACCCTGAAGAACCCGCACCCGGAAGTGTCCTGGAGCGCGCTGTGGAGCAAGGTCTGGTACGAGAACTACGACGAGCCTAAATACGTCTGGCAATCGACAGCCGCCAACACTGACTTCGAACCGAAAATGAGCCTGGCGCCATTGACCTTCGGTACCTTGAAAGCAGCGTTCTACGCGATGTTGCTGGCGGCACCTCTGGCCGTTGCCGCAGCCATCTACACCGCTTACTTCATGGCACCAAGCCTGCGCCGCAAGGTCAAGCCGGTGATCGAGCTGATGGAAGCGATGCCGACGGTGATTCTGGGTTTCTTCGCCGGTCTGTTCCTGGCGCCGTATGTGGAAGGCCACTTGCCGGGGATTTTCAGCCTGCTGGTGCTGATGCCGATCGGCATTCTGGTGGCGGGCTTCACCTGGAGCCGCCTGCCCGAGTCGATCCGCCTGCGTGTGCCTGACGGTTGGGAAAGCCTGATCCTGATCCCGGTGATTCTGTTTGTATGCGGCCTGTCGCTGTATATGAGCCCGTTCATGGAAGCCTGGTTCTTCGGTGGCGATATGCGCCTGTGGATCTCCCACGACCTGGGCATTACTTACGACCAGCGCAATGCTCTGGTTGTGGGTCTGGCAATGGGCTTCGCGGTGATCCCCAACATCTACTCGATTGCTGAAGATGCCGTGTTCAGTGTGCCTCGCGGTCTTACCCTGGGTTCGCTGGCGCTGGGTGCCACACCGTGGCAAACCATGACCCGCGTGGTCATCCTGACGGCCAGCCCGGGGATCTTCTCGGCACTGATGATCGGTATGGGCCGTGCGGTCGGCGAGACGATGATTGTGTTGATGGCCACCGGTAACACCCCGGTCATGGAAATGAACCTGTTCGAAGGCCTGCGTACCCTGGCGGCGAACGTGGCGGTGGAAATGCCGGAGTCGGAAGTGGGCGGTAGCCATTACCGCGTGCTGTTCCTCTCGGCGCTGGTGCTGCTGTTGTTCACCTTCATCATGAACACTCTTGCCGAACTGATTCGTCAGCGTCTGCGCAAGAAATATTCGTCGCTTTAAGGAAGGTAGAAGTCTGTGAAACAGAACTCCCTCAAAGGCTGGTTCAAGAGCGGCGCTCCAGGCGTCTGGATCAGCGGTGGCGCAGTGTCCATCGCCGTCATCATGACCATCGGCCTGCTCTCGGTGATTGCCGTGCGTGGCCTGGGCCACTTCTGGCCGGCCGACCTGATCCACGCTGAATACAACGTGCCGGGTGATGCCAATCACCTGGTGATCGGCGAAGTGGTGCAAAAGGAAGAAGTGCCCCGCGAGCGCCTGAAAAGTGCGGGCCTGCCGGTGCCGGAACAAGGCCCGGAGTTCATGACCCGGGAGCTGATCAAGGTCGGCAACCGTGACCTGAACGGCAATGATTTTACCTGGGTGGTCGGCGAGTGGTTGACGAACCAGAGCACGCCGCCCGAGTTGATGGCCATCGAGCGTCGCGAGTGGGGCAACTTCTACGGCTACCTGGTTAACGTCAAGGAAAACGGCAAGGTGGTGGCAGAAGGTGCCGCGGCCTGGCCGGAGCTGCAAGCGCGGGTCAAGCGGGTCAATGACCTGGCCGCGCAACTGAGCCAGCTTGAGAAGAAAGATATCGGCGCGATCAACTACGGTCTGGAGCGTATCCGCCTGCACGGTCGCAAGCTGGAGCTGGAAGGCAAGCTGACCCCGCAGGCACAGGCTGACATGGAAACCGAGCGCGCCGAGCTGAATGCCCGCTACAAGGCCATCGAGGACCGCTTGGGCGAGTTGCATGCACAGTTCAACCGCGACAGCCTCACGGCCCGGGATGCCAACGGCAAAGAGCTGGAAATCGGTATCGGCAAGGTGGTCAAGGTGTACCAGCCGAACGCGATGAACAGCTGGCAGAAACTGGCCATGTACTTCAGCAATATCTGGGAATTCCTGAGCCAGGATCCACGTGAAGCCAACACCGAGGGCGGGATCTTCCCGGCCATTTTCGGCACGGTAATGATGACCCTGATCATGGCGGTGATTGTGACGCCGTTTGGCGTACTGGCGGCGGTTTACCTGCGTGAATATGCCAAGCAAAACACCCTGACCCGGATCATCCGTATCGCGGTGAACAACCTGGCAGGCGTACCGGCCATCGTTTACGGCGTATTCGGCCTGGGCTTCTTTGTGTACGTGCTGGGCGGCTCGGTTGACCGCCTGTTCTTCGCAGAAGCATTGCCTGCGCCGACCTTTGGTACACCTGGCCTGATGTGGGCTTCGCTGACCCTGGCGCTGCTGGCCGTGCCGGTAGTGATCGTGGCCACCGAAGAAGGGCTGGCGCGGATTCCGCGTACAGTGCGCGAAGGTTCGCTGGCGCTGGGTGCAACCAAATCGGAAACCCTGTGGAAAATCGTGCTGCCGATGGCCAGCCCGGCCATGATGACCGGCATGATCCTCGCCGTGGCCCGTGCCGCCGGTGAAGTGGCACCGCTGATGCTGGTGGGCGTGGTCAAACTGGCGCCGTCGCTGCCGCTGGACGGCAACTACCCGTACCTGCACCTTGACCAGAAGATCATGCACTTGGGCTTCCATATTTATGACGTCGGCTTCCAGAGCCCGAACGTCGAAGCCGCCCGACCGCTGGTATACGCCACGGCGCTGCTGCTGGTGCTGGTGATCGCGACCCTGAACCTGTCCGCCGTGTGGATTCGTAACCACCTGCGCGAGAAGTACAAGGCGCTGGATAGCTGATAGACACATGACCTGTGGGAGCGGGCTTGCCCGCGATGGTATCGGTAAGGTTTCAGCGTGAAACCGAGGTGCCTGAATCGCGAGCAAGCCCGCTCTCCCAGAAGAAACCCGGTTACTGAAAAACCGAAACGAATTTTTAGCGTATGGAGCAACCCATGCAGCATGAATCCTCAACCCACGGCATCAACATGTCCGCCTTGGGTCGCACCAAACAAAGCTTGAACCTGGCAAACGAAGAAGTCGCCATTGAAGTCCCGGGCCTGAATCTTTACTACGGTGAAAAACAGGCCCTGTACGACGTCAGCCTGAATATCCCGAAACAACGGGTCACGGCGTTTATCGGTCCGTCCGGCTGTGGCAAGTCGACGCTGCTGCGTACCTTCAATCGCATGAACGACCTGGTGGACGGCTGCCGCGTAGAAGGTGAGATCAACCTGTACGGCAACAACATCTACCGCAAGGGCGAGGATGTAGCCGAACTGCGTCGCCGCGTCGGCATGGTATTTCAGAAGCCCAATCCGTTCCCCAAAACCATTTACGAGAACGTGGTTTACGGCCTGCGCATCCAGGGCATCAATAAAAAGCGTGTGCTCGATGAAGCCGTCGAATGGGCCCTCAAGGGCGCGGCGTTGTGGGACGAAGTCAAAGACCGCCTGCACGACTCGGCACTGGGTTTGTCCGGTGGCCAGCAACAGCGTCTGGTGATTGCCCGTACCATCGCGGTAGAGCCCGAAGTGTTGCTGCTCGATGAGCCATGCTCGGCACTCGACCCGATCTCGACGTTGAAAGTCGAAGAACTGATCTACGAGCTCAAGTCCAAGTTCACCATCGTGATCGTAACCCACAACATGCAACAGGCAGCCCGTGTCTCGGATTACACAGCGTTCATGTACATGGGCAAGATGGTTGAATATGGTGACACTGACACGCTGTTCACCAACCCGGCCAAAAAGCAGACCGAAGACTACATTACCGGGCGCTATGGCTAGTTTGAGCGGCATTGCCCGTTCTATGTCACGATAATTCGGCTGGCCGCTAACCGCGTGCAGCTCACAGCTTTTGCGGAGCAGAACCATGATTTCAAAGGATGGCCTCACCCATCACATTTCCGCGCAGTTCAACGCGGAACTCGAAGACGTGCGCAGCCACCTGCTGGCGATGGGCGGCCTGGTCGAGAAGCAGGTCAACGATGCGGTGACCGCACTGATCGAGGCCGACTCGGGCCTGGCGCAACAGGTGCGTGAGATCGATGAACAGATCAACCAGATGGAGCGCAATATCGACGAGGAGTGCCTGCGCATTCTGGCCCGTCGTCAGCCTGCGGCGTCTGACTTGCGATTGATCATCAGCATTTCCAAGTCGGTGATCGACCTGGAACGCATTGGTGACGAAGCGACCAAGATCGCCCGTCGGGCCATTCAGTTGTGCGAAGAAGGTGAGGCGCCGCGCGGATACGTTGAAGTGCGCCATATCGGTGACCAGGTGCGCAATATGGTGCGTGATGCACTGGATGCGTTTGCCCGCTTTGACGCCGATCTTGCCCTGTCTGTGGCGCAGTACGACAAAATCATCGACCGTGAGTACAAGACCGCGCTACGTGAGCTGGCCACTTACATGATGGAAGATCCGCGTTCGATCACGCGTGTGTTGAGCATCATCTGGGTGCTGCGCTCACTGGAACGTATCGGCGACCACGCCCGCAATATCTCGGAGCTGGTGATTTATCTGGTACGCGGTACAGACGTGCGGCACATGGGTCTCAAGCGCATGCGCGAAGAAGTTCAGGGCACGGGTGCCGATAACGCTAATGTTGCGTCGTCGCCTGACGATAAATAAGGCAGCCCGATCTAAAAAACGCCCGGCTCAATGCCGGGCGTTTTGGTTTTCGGGCGTTCATATCCAAGGAGCAGTCGATGAGCAAGGTTAGTGTGCTGGTGGTAGATGACGCGTCGTTTATTCGTGATCTGGTTAAAAATTGCCTGCGTAACTACTTCCCGGGCATCAGGATCGAAGACGCGGTCAACGGCCGCAAAGCCCAGGCCTTGCTGTCCCGTGAAGCCTTCGATCTGGTGCTGTGCGACTGGGAAATGCCGGAGATGTCCGGCCTTGAGCTGTTGACCTGGTGCCGCGAGCAAGACCGTCTGAAAACGCTGCCCTTTATCATGGTCACCAGCCGTGGTGACAAAGAGAACGTGATCCAGGCCATTCAGGCCGGAGTTTCGGATTTCGTCAGCAAACCCTTCACCAATGAGCAGCTACTGTCGAAGGTGAAGAAGGCGTTCACCAAGGCGGGATTGCTGAGCGCCGTGATGGCCAGCACCCCGACGCGGGTTAATTCGGCCTTTGGCAATGACTCGCTGAATGCATTGACCGGTGGCAAGGCGCAGGTCGTGACCCCGACGTCGGTGACATCTGCCCCGGTTGCCCCGGCACCACGGCCGGCACCTGTCGCGGCACCGGCGCTGACCAGCCGTGGTCAGGGGCAACTGCGTTTGCCCAGCGGTACCCAAACCTGCGTGATCAAGGCGTTGAGCCTCAAGGAGGCGCTGCTGGTGGTGCGTCGTGGCGAAGTGCTGCCTCAGGTACTGGACAGTGCCGTACTCGACCTTGAGCAGGGCGAGAACGCCGAGGTGGCGCGTTTGAACGGTTATCTGCATGCCATCGTGGCATTCGAGCCAAAACCGGACAGTGCGTGGTTGCAACTGACCTTTCGCTTTGTCGATCAGGACGCCGACAAAATGAACTATCTCTCGCGGCTGATCGCCCACGGCACGGCGCAGAAGCATTTTGTGCCGGGTGCGTGATGACAGGAGCCTGTGTAGCCGCTGCCTGGTTTCTTCAGCAGCGGCTACAGGGCGAATGCAACCCGCCAGCTATCGATCCAGAAATGCCAGCTGATAGGTCTCGCGATCAATCATCACCAGCTGCACATTGTTGATTCGGGTGTTGGCCGGCTTGCCGTTGACGGCCACTGATGTTTCGATCCGGTAGATACCCTGCGGCGCACGCTCATCGAGGGTGATGGTGAAGGTGTTCTCGTAACCGCCACTGCCGCCTTTGGTGTTCGCGATCTTGCTGCCTTCTTTCAACGGCTTGGCCTCGTTGGGCGCAAACAGGCGGATCTCTTCCTTGATTTCGCTGATCGGCTGGGTCGCGCCGTTGATCGCAACAATATTGGAAACCACGGTAATCGGTTGACCCCGTTTGATGGTCATACCGGGCTGGATACTGGTGTCGTAGCTAACCAGTTCTGGCTGGGCCGGTTGTTTCTTGCCCGAGGTTTTATATTGTTGTTCAACTTCTTGAGCGGTTTTGGTCTGTACCGACTTGGCATTGATCGCGAAACAGGCGGCCATGCCGGCAACCCCGCCAATCAATACGCCTGCGCCTTTATCGTTGGCACCGCTCACAGCAGCACCCGCTGCCGCACCTGCTGCAATTGCCAGCCCGCACTTCATCCAGTCGCTGCCACTCCAGTTGGTCGGGTTGATGCTGGCAGAGTCGATATTGGCGCAGCCTTGCAGACCCAGTAGCGAAGCCAGGCCCAAGGCCAGCAAGCGTTTATCCAAAGAGTTGGAGGGCAATTTCATCAGTAACTTCCAAGTAAGAGAGGGGAAAACTCATACACCCTGATTATTCGATCCGGGTTCGATTCAGTGCTTCTTTGAGTTGTTGTTCAGCCTGACGGATGATGTTGCGCGCCCGACTATTGTTTGGATCCATACCCAGCACGACCCTGGCCACGGCAATTGCAGACTGGTACTCCCCGGCATTGAGCGCGTTTTGCGCTTGTTGCAGGGAGGCATTAACAGCTTTGGCAGCCTGTTGCTGCTGTTGGTCACGCACCTGGCGATCGGCCGCTTCCTGGCGCTGGCGCTCAAGAGCTTGCTGTTCGCGCAAGGCATCGGCTTGTCGCGCCGCCTCGGCAGACTGGGCTTTGAGCAACTGCTGTTTTTGCGCCGCATCCTGCAATTGTTGCTGGCGCACCTGGGCGGCCTGCGCACGCTGCAGCAGACTCAAGGCCCGAGGGTCATTGCTGTCCTGTTGCAAGGCAAGCCCGGCATTGTCCAGCGCGCAAGCAAAGTCCCTGGTGTCAAAACAGCTCTGACCGGTTTGCAAAAAGCCATCGAGCTTTTGCTGGCTTTGCCCGGCCATCATCTTGATTGCAACGTAGCCGCCCACCACCACTGCCAGAGTTACAACTGCCATTATCAGGGCCGGTTTTCTGTTGGTGGGCGCTGGTGTTGCGGCAGGCGGCGCAGGTGGGGGAGCCGCCGGACCTGGTACAGGTGTTGGCGCTGCAGCAGGTATGTCCCGGGCTGGTGGAGCACTGGCAGGTGTGACGGTTGCTTTGGGGGCAGGGGTGGCTGGCCGAGCCTTGGGTTCAGCTGCAGGTACCGGGGTAACCGCTGCGGGCGCCTGCTGTAGCGAGACGCCGCAAAACGGGCAGTATTTAACTGGGCCGCAGAGCCCCTGACCGCAGGCGCTGTTGGCGCATGAGGTCGGGAATGCAGAGGCTTTGGCTGACGATGCGGACATGGTCTTCTCGTGTGCGCTCAAGGTGCTGGCGGTGGAGCCGGGGCTGTCAGAGGAGGGCCGCCCACGGCTGGCGCAAACAGGTGCGCAAGCTCCATGATTTGCCCGGCCGTCTGCCAGGCAGGCATGCCTTCACGCCACAGCAGGCTGTCGCGGGTGATTTGCCCGGACTGCACATATTGCTGCAATTGCTGGGTGTTGTAAGGGCCGTAATTGGTCCCGCTGACACTCAGGTGGTAGCTGTGCTGTGGTGCGGCGAACGGTGGTGGTGCGCCGTTACCTGCTGCTGGCGGTGGTGGAGCCATACCTGCTGGCGGGGCTGCACTGGCCTGGTTGAACAGATTTTCCAGCCAGCCTTCGTTAAAGAACTCTTTAACCACGGTGAGTTTTTCGCTGTGGAGGGCATCCACTTCTTCTTTGTACACATCAGCCAGGGAGCCTTCGATATGACGGCCCCATTGCCCTTTGTATTGCTCGGCAAGCGTACGCAGCTTTTTCGCGTCAGCTGGAGCCTGACGGTTCAGTCGAGCCAGATATTCGTTCTTCAACAACTCGGCGATCTTGAACGGAAATGCTTCAAAATTGCTGGATACACCTTTCTCGTTCGTGCGTTTCTGCGCTTTGTAGGCGCTGGTACTTAAATCTTCGAACACTTCTACCAGCGCCGCCACTTGAGCGTTATCCAGGCGCAAGGACTTCTCCTTGACCTGCGCAGTAATGTCGGTGCGATGAATACTGTGGAAGCCGCTTTGACGAATGGAGAACTCATCACCAATGGTGAAGTTGTCCTTGGCGATGAGGAACTCGTACAAGCCATTGTTCAGACGCTCCAGGATGCCCAGTGCAATAGCGTGCAGAAAGAGTTTGAAGTCTTCGGCAAACTGGCGGTATTGCTCCTGGTTGAACTGGATGGGCTGCACGAACTGGCTGATGCGTTTGTGCACATGCAACGGGATGATTGCACTTTCTTTGCGATAGCTGGCCAGGTAAGTCGACAGCTGGGTCAACGCCGGGATCGGGAAACCGCTTAATTCGGTGTAGCAAATCAGTTTGCCGGGCATACCGGACTCCACAAACTGAATTTGCCCGGCGGTCATCCCCGTGCCTTGCGGCAGACACTGGGCCAGTTGGGCGCCATAAGTGCGGCTGAACTCACTGGCGTTTTGTACGCCAATCAGACAGGTGTAAAGGTCTTTGTGAATATCAAAGTCGCCATTGAGGTTCAGTGGCACCCAGGGCATGGCCCGCTGCAGCAGCAGGCGGAATTTCTCGCGCTGTTCATCCGGGGTCAGCGCAGCCAGGGCCGTCATCAGCGGGTCGACGCCCGGCAGATTCTTCGGCAACTGCTGTACGGCCTTGTTGCGTAGCTTGAGCAGCAACTCTTCCTGGCCTTCTTGAGTCTGCAGTTTGCCAAACAAGGTTTTCGAGCCGCCGAAGTCCTTGAATGCATCCTTGGCCCACTCACGTACTTGCTGGCTGTCGACGGGTTGTTCGTCGTCGTTTTTCACCAGTTGCAGCGGGATCAGCGTGGCGTGTTGGGTGTGGATGCTCGCCTTGATTTTGGCGATATTGGCATCGATACCTTTGAGCAAGTTATCGACTGCGTTGCGGCCATCCTGCAGGCGGCCGACAAAGCCACTCCAGAGTGGGCGGCCGTTGTTGTCGACCGATTCCTTGCGCCCCAACCATTCGGAAATGTCGCGCAGCAATTGTGCAGCCTCGCGGGCAGCGACCGAGCGCACATAGAACAGCAGGCTGTCGCGCAGTGTGTCTTTGACTTGGCTGATCACGGTGTCGGCTTGTTTTTCTTTACCGCTCAGGCGGGCCAGCAGGCCTTTGCCCGTGGTTTCTTTCAGACGCTCGAATTCCCGGGCAAGCTCTGACGACTCGAGCTTTTCAGACAGTTCCTTGAAACGCCCGGCGTTTTTTTCCAGTGCGGGAATGATGCCGTTATCGTTTTCAAGACGGTCCTTGATCATTTCGACCAGCGCCAGGGTGTAATCCAGCCCACCGCGCTCGTCGTCGTCGAGACGACGGAACAGCTGCTCGGGCAAGCTGTCTTCACGTGTCCATTGAGCGAAACGCTTGAGCCGGTTTTCCTTGATGCGCACTTCATGGTTGCGCTCGGCGCTGTCGATGGAACTGCCTTTGGTATCACGTTCCAGTTGCTGCTGAATTTCGCGTACCAGTGTCAGCCATTGATCCTTATCGGCGCCGCCGTTCTGCAGGCGCTCGAACAAGACCTCGACCTTTTGTTCGATCTGGGCAATGACGCTGTTGTCACCCTCGACCTGGAGCAGGTCATCGGCAATCTGGTAGTGAGTGAACTCACCCGTAGCCTGGGTCAGCTCTACGCGAGACAGAAACTCGGGTAGATCTGTGAACGTGCGCGCAGTGATTGTCAGCTGTTCCTTGAGGAACTCGTCGCGCTCTTTATCGGTCGGGCGATTGCCCGTGACTTCCGCGTTGGCCACACCAAAGAATGCCTTGAGCATGTGTTGCACTTGCTGGTTAAGGCGTACGTTCTGGCGGGCATCGATCTGGGTGTCGAGCACCGCCTGCCCTACGGAGGAGTAAGCGCGCGGGAAGCGCAGCTTGGTGTCGCTGCCGTAATCTTGCGGCAGGCTGACGTCAAAGCTACGGATCTTGAACTGGTTCTGGTTGACGGCCACCGAGCGCTTTTTGTTCGCGAAGTCTTGCGAGGTGAAGTCGGTGAACAACACATCGGAGACCATCTCGTAGATGTCTTCCTGGTTTTCGGTTCTGGCTTGCGCGACATTGCCGTTGTCGAGGATGAACACATCATCGTAGGGACGTGATTCGATAAACAGGTTGTCGGTGGCGTCCCAGTGCTTGAGCAACGGGTTGCCGCGCATGCAGGTTTCCAGTTCCATCAAGGCGGCGTAGCCGTTTGCCTGTACCCGCTCGGTATTGAAGGCATTGAAGCCGCCTGGCAAAACAAAAAACAGGTCGACCTTGCCGGAGATATTGTTTTCTTTAAGGATTGCCTTGGCCAGGTAGCCCATGTCCAGAAATGACCCTGAACCTGTGCCGCCCGCTGCAGACCCGGTGATGACGATGCGGATTTTGCCGGGGTCAATTTCCAGGCCGAGTTTTTTCAGCTTGTCAGCCTGAGTGCCGATGTTGTTGAGCAAGCGCCCGACCTTGTCGCGCAATTTGTCGCGAATGGTGGGGTATTTGTCGAAAAAATACAGGCGGGACAACGCGCGAATCTGTCCGGCCCCTTTGGAAGGGTCAATCCCCAGGGATTTGATCTTGTCCGGTGTCAACGGGAACCACTCGGCCACCTCACGGTGACGATTGAGCTCATCAATGGAGTGGGTGTACTTGCTCAGGTGCAGAGGTTCAATGACTTTTTCTTCGGAGGTGAAGGCCACCTGCTCGGCAAGTACGTCAGTTTTGACCGACTTTCCATCCTGGGTCACTTCGCCGGAGTCGAGGTCGAAGTTGATGAACTGCACCAGCGGAAAATCCGAAATGTGCTGTACCTGATTGTTTCCTCCCCAAATGGCATTGAGGATGCGCCGGCGCAGGCGGATGTTGACCTTCATGCCGGTGCCGCCCAGGGCGATAAACAAGGTGGGGTGAATCTTTTCACTGACCGGAGGGGTTGCCGGGCCGGAAGGTTGTGCACTCTTGTCCATCTAAAACTCCATGAGCCCTTGGGGCTAACCGATGATCTCGGCGTGTTGATCCACAAATCAGGTAAAGCGGGCCAGGGGCGGGTGGTTCCCCCCGGCGTTAGGGTTTAGCGTTTGGCCGAAAACGTCATCAGCCATGCCACCAGCGAGATGGCAGCTACGCCACCCAACGGTGCGATGTAGAGCGGCGCAAGGAACTGCCCCGAGTTGAGTACGGCGAGCACGGCCATGATGGCGATCATCAACAGGCCCAGAAACAGGAACCAGCCCGAGGCGTTTGCCCGGCTCGGTGCGACACGCTCACGCACGCGCCAGTTGGCATAGGCGTTTTTGATCACGAAAAACAGGATGGCCAGTACCACCAGCACGGCGACGCCAATCAGGGCATCGCGGCTGTCGACTTTCTTCGCCCCGAGGTCAAGGCCCAGCGGTTGCGGCGCGGCAAGAGTGGTGGTCGTGGGCGACGGCGCAGGTGCAGGGCTTTCGCTTTCGATAGGTGCTGGCAATGTGCTGGTCTGTGCCATGTATAAAACTTCCTTGCTATGCGTGTGGGGTTACTTGAGTCGTACGGCGGTATCGGGCTGGATATTTTCCAGGCGGGCACCAAACAGGCCGCGCTTGAGGGTCGCGACCCTGTTCTGGTTTGAATCGTATACGCCGGCACTGCTGAAGGGCTTGAGCGGATAAGACTGGGGCACACCTTCGACGATCACGGTCAGGGTCTTTTTGCCTGCAATCAGCAAGGCAGCCAGCAGGGCGCCAATCAAGAGCAGAACAAACAGCCCCAGCAGCATGAGTACCGGACCGAGCGGGTAGCTGATTTTCAGCACAACCGGCAGACGGGTCTCGGAAGTAGTGGCTTCACCGGAGGGGATAAATACGTCAGGCAGGGCGTCACCGGGGAACAGTTCATTCATGCGCGCAATGAACCCCTGGGAGATACGCAGTTGTTGCTCGCTGAGGTTGATGCTGATGCTGCCGGCGCGTTGGTAACCGCTGGAAAAGATCACATCGCTGGACCATTGCGATGGCAGGGGTGGCAGTTGCAGGCTGATCTTCAGCTCGTCGGAGCGGGCGCCGGGCTCGAGGTCTGTCAGGCGGTCCAGCGATATATTCGAGTTCAGGGCTTCGCCCGGCATGTCCAGGGTCATGCCTATTTTCGCGTCATGAATCTGGTAAGGATTGAACTGGTTTTCGAATTTGCCCAGCAGCACTGCCGTTTTCGGCGAGCTGTCGACGTTGATATTGAGGATGACCGTTTGCTGGTCGGGGGCCAGTTCGGCACTCACGTCCTGAGTGTCTTCAACACCGGTAGGAATAAAGCGCACGGCAGCCTGGGTCAACGGCTTTAACCGTACCCGGTCATCTTTAAGCAAGCTGGCGAGGGCAGGCTGATTGAGCACCTGCTCCAGTGCCACGCCGGCTTTTTGACCATAGGCCAGAGCGTAGATCATCAACCCGTTGGCTTCGTAGTTGGGGCCTTTGACCGGCATTTTCTGCGGGAAGGCGGCAATCCGGGTGATAGCTGCTTCGCTATGCAACAGGTCGTAGAATTCGCGGTTTTTGGCCTGGGTTTCGCTGCTGTTGTTCGGGCTGTTTTTATTGTTGGTGATGATCCAGACAATACCCTCGCGACCTTCCAGCCCGGTAGTGATTGAGGCCAGCAAAGCCTCTTTGAAGTCCGTGTCGGCATAGGCACCGCTGGCTTTGCGCTCCAGCTTCAAGCCATTGACGTAGTTGGGCAGTGCAGCGTGGTTGGCCGGGCCGCGATAGATCCACTCGGGCGAAGGGTGCTGACTGTCAGCCTGGTTGAACCCGCCAATGACGACTTCTGCGCTGCCGGCAGCAGTGCCCACCAGTTTGGTGACCATCGACTTGAACGGCGATGACGGATCGCTGTAGAACGGCTCCATCCAGCCTGAATTTTGTACCAGGAATACCTGGCGCAGAGGCTCTGCGCTGGCCACGCTGCTGGCAAGTACGAGGGAGAGCAACAGGCAGCGGCGCAGCCAGAAGGTCAAGCATTCCATCGGTAAAGCGCTCCGCATGAGTCGATATACAGCCACATTGCGTTATCAAAAAAGAACCACTGGGCATTCCAGGGTTCGCTGGCGCGGGCACTGATCGAAAAGCGCTGATCACCAATCTGCTCGAAGCAATAATCAACGTCCATTGGCTGGCGGCTGTCGAAAAAGGTTTCCAGCGTACTGGACTGCTGGGCCCGCATTGAGAGAAGTCGCTTTTGCGTGGCGAATTCGATGAAGGGCTGCACCACTTCACGGGTGGTGGGCTCGATGTTTTCGTCGTGTTCGCCCCAGGGCAACTCAAGCCGGATGTTGTATTTAAAGCTCAAATGACCGGTGCTCAGGCGATACCCCTTGATGGGCATCGGCAGGTCGGTAGCACCCGGATCCAGTTGCAGGTAATGCTGACCGTCGGCATCGAAGATCAGCTGCCACAGGCCCCTGCCGTCCAGAAACGGTGGCCCTTGCTCGGGATGGGCGGTGGCGTTGTTGGGCCACGGATGCCATTGGGCCTTGAGTTCGCTGCCTTGGGTCAGGCTGAGGTAGCCGTGTTCACCGATCCACAACAGGCGACGGGAGGCTGCGTCGAGAATCGGCGCCGAGAGCCGGGTCATGCGCTCATGGTCAGCGCCTTCAACCAGGCAACGGTCCCACCCGTAGAGGCTGGCAGGGTTGACGATGCAAACGTGGCCGCTCTTGAGCTGAGGCAAATAAGACTGGCCTTCCAGCGTGCCAGGGCCGGCCAGCGGGCTGCCGTCGTCGCGCAAGGTTTGGTAACGCAGTGTGAGTGGGTCGACACTGACTAACGTCGCTCCGCTATCGCTGGAGAGCAACAGGTGCTGCTGGTTTTCGTCCACGTGAAGGGCGACTGACCAGGCCCAGCTTTCCAGGCGAGAGCGACCGATGGGTTCGCTCTTTGGCAGTAACTCAAGCCACTTGCCCGAGCCTCTTTGCCACAGGAACAAGCTGCCTTCGCGGCTTAGTGCGTACAGGGCTTCGCGATGCCCGCCGAGGTTGGCGGCGAGGAAGTTGAGGCCGTTCTTGCGAGGCAACTCAATAATCAGCTTGCGACTGTTCAGGTCACCCTGGCGGGTATCGAGCAACTGGCTGTACAAGCGCGAGCTGATCTCCTCGGCCGAGGACAGTTTGCAGCGCTCATTGATCACGCGAGAGCCACTGCCATCGCCATAAGGCGGTAGCCAGCGGGTAGTTGTCTGGTAGGCGACCTTCGGCAGTTCTTTGCCTGTGCTGGGGCAAAACGCGAATGTAGCAGGCAGGTAGTTGCCGGGAGAGGTATCAGGCGCGGGTGTTGCCCCGACCAGATAATCCAGATCAACCAGCTCGGCCGGGAGCTTGGTACCAGCGACCTGGTGCAGAGAGAATGTACCGTCATCTGCTTGCAGCCACTCCTGGTCGCCTAGCGTCCAGACAGAGGTGCGGTCGTTTCTGGCTATCTCCATATAATCCTGCCGATACCTGTAAACGGTGCATGCCAGTCCCTGCCGGGGTTATGGCAAGCACTTCACAAATGAGAGGGTATGACTCAAACGATGGTGTGGCCAACGGCATTGATCAGTGCCGAATAATGGCGCGGTGCCACTTTCCATCGCGGAATAGTGGCAGAATGATAGGGCTTGTCAACCGAACTTTAGTTCGGTCAGGGCAGCTGCAAACCGCCGGATGCCTTGTGGATTGTCCGTAGATGTTCGCCGATCAGTTTGACGTTGGCTTCGGTGGCTGCAATTTCGGCTGCACGGGCAGGCTCCAGCAGGCTGCGCACCTCCTTGTCCAGATCAGTGGTCAGACGCAGTAGCTGCTGCTGGCGCTGGCTGCTTTCTGATTCGAGCTTTTCCCACTCCCTGGTTTGCGGCAAGCCGTAGCCGTCGCTGCCGAGCAACTCTGCCGGGCGACTGAGAAAACCGCTGCTGGCAAGAATTTCCTGCAGGGTCTTGTTGGCTTTGTCCATACCGCCATCCTTGAGCTGGCGTGCGCCCAGGTACTTTTGCTTGACCTCATCCTGTGCCAACAGCAGTTGCCGACGAAAGCTGGCTTGTTCCAGCAGCAACAATGCCGCACTGGCGCGCAGATCGGCTTGCTCAAGCCATGGGCGGCGTTCTGCTGCATCAAGGGCCAGCCAGTCTTCGACTGTGGTTTGCTTGATCGGCAAGCGGGTTTTGAGAACATCAAACATCGCCTGGTAGCGATCACGGTAGGAGTCAAAGCGATAACCCAGGCGCAACGCCTCTTTGGGATCCTCCAGCACGCTGGTATCGGCCAGACCGCGAGCCTTGAGCACTTCGAGCAAACCATTGGGCACAATGCTGTCCAGGCCTTTGAGCCGGGCATTGTCGCTGCCGCTGCGCAGCAGTTTGAGGGTTTCAACCGCACAGTTATTGGAGATGAAGTAGTAGTCGCCGTCATAGCTCCAGTGCATCTCGGCGGCGTGTTCAACCACTTCTTCGATTTCAGGGCGGCTCAGTTTGAGCGGCACGGAAGCCAGGCTGCGCAGTTCGGTTTTAGTGTATTCGTCAATTACCTGGACCAGCGGCAATACGAAAAGGCGCGATGGGTAAGCGCCTGTCAGGCCGTCCCAGCTTGAGAGCTGTACGTCATTGACGAATGCCCGGTAGGACAACACCAAGTGTTCTTGCAGGTCGAGTCGGCAGTCCGGCCCGCGTGGGCGGCCCGGGGCACAGATCACCAGGCGCAACATGCTATGGCCCCAGCGGCTGGCCCATTCCTGATTGGCCTCAGCCAGCAGGTAGTCGACGGCGTAGACCCGCTCGGGATCGACGGTACCCAGTGGCTGTTTGGCGAAATCGTTGCCGGCATTGAGGAAGGCAAAACCCTTCGGGCATTCGTCTCTGGCGGCAGGCGCCCAGCCGAAATGCTGCTGGTAGTAGCGATACAGTGCCGGGCGGCGGCAGGCGTAAGCCGGGTCGAGGAGGAAATACTCCATGTTGACTGCGACAAATTCCTTGGGGCTGCTGACTTCGTACAGGTCCGGGCTGCGCACCACCTGATGATTGTCTTGCTCGCGCTCGCCCCGGCGCCCCACGTATTGCTGCCAGCCGGCCAGATCAAGCAGACGCGGGTCATCGCTGAGGGTGAAGCGGCGTCCGGCTTGCCCGCGGCATTGGTCGGGCAGGCCAATCAGCCCCGTGTTGCTGTTTTGGCGGGTGCAGCGGCGTATCAGCGTGCGCTCGTCCGCGGGCCAGAGACGGGCACGGTCATATAGGTGTGTCAGCTCGTGCAAGACGGTAGCGAGCATCTCCCGGCGCACAGTGCCGTGGGGGCGGTTGGTCTGCAGGCGGGCAGCGGAACCATCGGTCAGCCCGGCCAGCAGCTTGCGATTAAGGTCCAGCTCGGAGGTCAGCGAAGCCTGGCCGTAAGCGTTGGCGGGCATGTCATCGGTCCACCCCACCAGGACTTGCCGGTCCAGTTGTTCGATAAAACGCGGTGGCAGTCTCTGCATGGCTTCATCAAGCAGGGCTTGGCTGGCCTGTTGCTCGGCCGGGCTCAGGCCCTCGGTCTTGAGTTGCAGATGCAGCGCGGCCTGGGCGCTGCTGGCAATCAGCAGCAGGCCACAGGCGGCGAACCAGCGCGTTAACGGCCTCACAGTGCGAGTATGGCTTCGGCGAGGTCTTGATCGCTGGCGTTACGGGCTTCAGGCACGCGGTCGCGCAAGGTGCTGAAGGCCGCTTCCAGTTGTACGCCGCGAATATCGCCTTGGCTGGCAACGAAAGTGGCGGCGTCGTCGTGGGCTTCGCGCACTACTTTAGAGTCACGGATGGAGGTAGTTGTATCGGACGTAAAATCGATGGTGCGGCCAAAAGCACGCACGATGATGTTACTGGTCTGCACCACGGTCTGTGCCTGTGCCACATCGGCAAGCAGCAAAAGGCCAAGAGTGGCGACAATCAAAGGGCTACGCATGAATTTTCTCCAGAAAAAGCGGGTATTTATTGGACGAGAATTGTCTGTGCCAGTTCAAGGTCGCTGGCACTCAATTTTGGCTGGTTCTGGCGCAGATAACGCAGGGCAGACTCCAGCTGTGCGCCTCGCGTCTGGCCATCACTGGCAATAAAGACGGCGGCATCATCCTGGGCGGCACGTATCAGTTTGTGATCAAAAGGCGCGGACGTCACTTTACTGGTGACATAACCACTGAGCACCACATTTTGCGTGGTCAGGTCGAAGGCGTTGGCTGATTGAGTCCAGCAGAGTGCAAGCAGAGCTAATAAGGAAAAACGCATGGGTCTCGAGGCTGTTTGAATGAGCGCCAAGGCTAGCGTAATGGCCGGGGCAGGGCCAGCGTGGGGGCGTTGTTGAAATTTTTTTCATGCCTGCACGGTATATGTGGGAGCGGGCTTGCTCGCGATTGTATCGGCGCGGTTTACCTGAGAAATCAGGGCGCCTGAATCGCGAGCAAGCCCGCTCTCACAGAGTGCTGACCCCGATCAGATCGTCAGGATCGCCTGGGCCAGCTGTGCATCGGTGGCCTGCAGCTGTGGTGCTTGCTGGCGGATGGCATCGAAGGCGCTTTCCAGTTTCACGCCACGGATGGCGCCTTCGCTGGCCACAAAGCTGGCAGCGTCGTCACGGGCTGCGCGCACGATCTTGTTGTCACGAAACGAGCCGGTAGCATCCGATGTCAGGTCGGTGGTGGCTTTGAGCGTACCCACGATGCCATCGGTGGTGGCGATGAAGCTCGTGGCGTTGGCGCTTGCAGCAACAGCCAGCAGAACTGCGGCACTAAGTAGGCGAAGAGTGGGCATGGTAATACTCCTGAACATGAACTAATGAAAATAGACGGTTATGGGCCGAATAGTAGGCTCAGGGTTGCTTCAGGCAAAGGTTGTTTTGTCCGAAGCGCGTATCAGGGTGCTCTGAATCAGGTATCAGGCAAACTGTACCTGTGGTATTTCAATTAATTTAAAACTGTACTTGTCACTTTGCAAGTGGGCAAAACTCGGCCCTAAAACGACAAAACCCGTCAGCGGTAATCCGCGACGGGCTTTGTTTTTTCAATTCAGGTTGCTGGCGGTGGACCGGTGGTCAGGGCCAGCGAGCGCTAATCAGCGCCAGAACGGCTTGCTCAGCTCTTCGTAACGCTGTGCTTCGCTAATCCCGGCATCAGCCAGAAGACGCGAGTCCAGGCGAGCCAGTTGATGGCGGCTGGAGATGCGGCGCTGCCACAACATCAGGTTGGCAAGTACGCGCAAAGGCATGGAAGCCTGGGAGTTTACAGTGCTGCTTTCGCTGAACAGTTCGGAACTGAGTGTACGTTCCATGGTGACATCCTTCCGCTTGTGGCGGCATTGGCTAGTGGTTTAACTGATGCCAATGATCCTCCTCTTTGTCCAGGGTCTCTAGATACAGTTCGGCTGTATTGCGATGGGCCAGTTAACTGTTTATGCACGCTGTACGGGCACAAATAGACTCAACTGTACCTGTCCGCACCTAAGTGGTGCGAAATTGGCCCGAAGGTGAGTCAAAGTGAGTGTTACGGGTGGGAAATGACCAGTACAGCAGTACAGTTTTTGAAATATAAGGCATAAAAAAGCCGCTGACGTAACAGTATTTACGTCAGCGGCTGTCTAGCTCGCGGGTTACGGCAGCATTTTCCCGGTTTCTTCCAGGTTGATATGCCAGCTCAGGGCTTCGCGCAGGATGTGCGGGGTGTGGCCGCCAATCGCACAGGCCTTGGCGAAGTAGTCATTGAGAGCTTCACGGAAGTCCGGGTGCACACAGTTGTCGATAATGACCCGTGCGCGCTCACGCGGGGCCAGGCCACGCAGGTCGGCCAGACCCTGTTCGGTAACCAGGATGTCGACGTCATGTTCGGTGTGGTCAACGTGGCTGACCATTGGCACCACGCTGGAGATCGCACCCGCCTTGGCAATGGATTTGGTCACGAAGATCGCCAGGTGCGCGTTGCGGGCAAAGTCACCCGAACCGCCAATGCCGTTCATCATCCGCGTGCCGCACACGTGAGTGGAGTTGACGTTGCCGTAGATGTCGAACTCCAGGGCGGTGTTGATGCCGATGATACCCAGGCGACGAACCACTTCAGGGTGGTTGGAAATCTCCTGCGGGCGCAGGACCAATTTGTCCTTGTAGCGCTCCAGATTGCCAAATACGTCCGAGTTGCGACGCTCCGACAGGGTGATGGAGCTGCCCGAAGCGAAGCTCATCTTGCCCGCGTCGATCAGGTCGAAGGTCGAATCCTGCAGTACTTCGGAGTACATGGTCAGGTCTTCGAACGGCGAGTCGATCAGGCCGCACATCACCGCGTTGGCGATGTTGCCGATACCGGCTTGCAGCGGGCCGAGCTTGTTGGTCATGCGCCCGGCTTCAACTTCGGCTTTAAGGAAGTTGATCAGATGAAAGGCGATACCGTCGGTTTCGCTGTCCGGCTCGGACACGGTGGATGGCGAGTCCGGCTTGTTGGTGATCACGATGGCGACGATTTTTTCCGCCGGGATCGGGATTGCGGTGCTGCCGATACGATCGTCGACCTTCACCAGCGGGATCGGTGTACGCGTCGGACGGTAGGTCGGAATATAGATGTCGTGCAGACCTTCCAGGTTCGGGTTATGCGCCAGGTTGATCTCGACGATCACTTGCTTGGCGAAAATCGCGAAGCTGGCGGAGTTGCCCACGGATGTGGTCGGAACAATATGACCTTGTTCGGTAATGGCCACTGCTTCAATAACTGCAATGTCCGGCAGCTTGAGCTGATTGTTGCGCAACTGCTCAACGGTTTCGGACAAATGCTGGTCGATAAACATCACTTCACCGGCGTTGATCGCCTTGCGCAGAGTGCTGTCTACCTGGAACGGCATGCGACGGGCCAATACGCCGGCTTCCGTCAGTTGCTTGTCGAGGTCGTTGCCCAGGCTGGCGCCGGTCATCAGGGTGATTTTCAGCGGCGACTTCTTGGCCCGCTCGGCCAGGGCCTGGGGGACGGCTTTGGCTTCGCCGGCACGGGTAAAACCGCTCATGCCGACAGTCATGCCGTCTTGGATAAGGGCGGCGGCTTCTTCGGCGCTCATGACCTTATCGTGCAGGGAGTTCAGGCGAATACGTTCACGGTACATGGATTGTTATCTCGGGCAACGGAAGCAAGAGGCGCAGTCTATTCATTTTCAGAGCCTTGCGTCCCGCTACCATGGTCGAATGCCAGCGGCCGATTTAGAGCCTTTGGTCGGGTTCCTTGGAAAAAGAAAAACCCCGGCCAATAGAGCGCCGGGGTTCTCGATGTTGCGTTGGTGCGCGATGTTACTCGACAGCTTTAACCATATCTTCAATAACTTTCTTGGCGTCACCGAAGACCATCATGGTTTTATCCAGGTAAAACAACTCGTTATCCAGGCCGGCATAGCCGCTGGCCATTGAGCGCTTGTTCACGATGACAGTCTTGGCTTTATAGGCTTCGAGGATCGGCATGCCGGCAATCGGCGATTTTGGATCGTTCTTGGCCGCCGGGTTGACCACGTCGTTGGCGCCCAGTACGAGCACCACGTCGGCCTGGCCGAACTCGGAGTTGATATCTTCCATCTCGAACACCTGGTCATAAGGCACTTCGGCCTCGGCCAGCAGTACGTTCATATGGCCAGGCATGCGGCCCGCAACCGGGTGAATCGCGTACTTCACGGTCACGCCGCGGTGAGTCAGCTTTTCCGTCAGCTCTTTAAGTGCGTGTTGTGCCCGTGCCACGGCCAGGCCGTAACCCGGGACGATGATTACGGTGTCGGCGTTGGTCAACAGGAAGGTGGCGTCGTCCGCCGAGCCGGATTTCACCGGGCGGGCCTCTTG
The DNA here is from genome assembly GCF_009600035.1 of Pseudomonas sp. FSL R10-2964. Classification (NCBI taxonomy): domain Bacteria; kingdom Pseudomonadati; phylum Pseudomonadota; class Gammaproteobacteria; order Pseudomonadales; family Pseudomonadaceae; genus Pseudomonas; species Pseudomonas sp. FSL R10-2964. The sequence goes on from NZ_WIWH01000036.1 coordinate 54,022, forward strand.
CGCACCGGCCGGGCCACCGACGTCGGTTGCACCGCCAAAGCCGCCGAGGATCACGTTGAAGAACGAACGGTTCATCGCCTTGCACATGATGTACGACAGGATCGCGCCCGAAGAACCTACCAGCGAACCGGCAATGATCAGCATCGAGTTGTTCAGCGAGAAACCGATACCGGCAGCCGCCCACCCCGAGTAGCTATTAAGCATCGACACCACCACAGGCATGTCGGCGCCGCCAATCGGGATAATGATCAGCACACCCAGCACGAACGCCAGAGCCAGCATCAGCGCGAAAGCATTGAGGTTGCCGTTCAGCATAAACGTGATGCCCAGGCCCAGCGTGGCCAGGCCCAGTACCAGATTGAGCTTGTGCTGGCCGCCGAATTGTACCGGTGCACCCTGGAACAGGCGGAACTTGTACTTGCCCGAGAGTTTGCCGAAAGCGATCACCGAACCGGAGAAGGTGATTGCACCAATGGCCGCGCCCAGGAACAGCTCCAGACGGTTGCCCGCCGGGATGGCGTCGCCCAGGTGTTTGACGATGCCCAGCGATTGCGGTTCGACCACGGCTGCAATGGCAATAAATACCGCCGCGAGGCCGATCATGCTGTGCATGAAGGCAACCAGCTCAGGCATTTTGGTCATCTCGACCCGCTTGGCCATGATCGAGCCTGCTGTACCGCCGACCAACAGGCCAACAATGACGTAGCCGATACCAGCGGTGGCAATCTCGGCGCCCAGCTTGTAGATCAGGCCAACCGTGGTAATGATCGCCAGACCCATGCCGAGCATGCCGAACAGGTTCCCGCGACGAGAGGTGGTGGGGTGCGACAGGCCTTTGAGGGCCTGAATGAAGCAGATCGACGCAACCAGATACAGAACAGTAACCAGGTTCATGCTCATGGCTTGCGCACCTCTTCTTTGGCTTTAGGTGCTTTCTTCTTGAACATTTCCAGCATGCGCCGGGTGACCAAAAATCCACCGAATACGTTTACGGCAGCCAGCGCGACTGCCAGGGTGCCCATGGTTTTACCCAGGGGGGTAACGGTCAGCGCGGCGGCGAGCATGGCGCCTACAATCACGATCGCCGAGATGGCGTTGGTAACGGCCATCAGCGGGGTGTGCAGCGCAGGTGTAACGTTCCAGACCACGTGATAGCCCACATAGATGGCCAGCACGAAGATGATCAGGTTGTAGATACCGGGGGAGATGAGCTCTTCCATTATTATTGTCCTCAGCCGTTTTTGCGCACGACTTGACCGTCGCGGCACATCAGGCACGCGGCGACGATGTCGTCTTCAAGGTTGATCTGGAACTGCCCTTCGGAGGTGAAGACCAGCTTGAGGAAGTCCAGCAGGTTGCGGGCGTAGAGTGCCGAGGCGTCCGCAGCAACCATGGCGGGCAGGTTGGTGTGGCCGACGATGGTTACGCCGTGTTCAACCACGACCTGATCGGCGACGGTCAGCGGGCAGTTACCGCCCTGGGCTGCAGCCAGATCGATGACCACTGAGCCCGGCTTCATCTGGGCTACGGTTTCTGCGCTTAGCAGCACCGGGGCTTTACGGCCCGGGATCAGGGCTGTGGTGATCACGATGTCAGCCTGCTTGGCGCGCTCATGCACGGCCAGTGCCTGGCGCTGCATCCAGCTGGCAGGCATCGGGCGGGCGTAGCCGCCTACGCCAACGGCGCACTCGCGTTCTTCGTCGGTCTCATAAGGCACGTCGACAAACTTGGCTCCAAGCGATTCGATCTGCTCTTTAACCGCAGGTCGCACATCGCTGGCTTCGATTACGGCACCCAGGCGCTTGGCGGTGGCAATGGCCTGCAAACCTGCAACACCGGCACCCAAAATAAGCACGCGAGCGGCTTTGACGGTACCGGCGGCGGTCATCAGCATCGGCATAAACCGCGGATAGTGGTGAGCGGCGATCAGGACGGCTTTATAGCCGGCGATATTGGCTTGGGATGACAGCACATCAAGACTTTGCGCACGAGAGGTTCGTGGAGCAGCTTCGAGAGAGAAGGCGGTGATCCCGCGCTCGGCCAGTTTGGCAATGGTTTCATTGCTGAACGGGTTAAGCATGCCAATCAGCACGGTGCCGGTTTTGATCAGGGCCAGTTCGCTGTCGCTGGGGGCGACAACCTTGAGAATCAGCTCTGCGCCGAAAGCATCTGTAGCGTTGCCAATAGTTGCGCCGGCGGCTTCATAAGCACTGTCGATAACGCTGGCATTAACGCCGGCGCCGCTTTGAACAGTCACTTTATGGCCTTGGCCGATCAGCTTCTTGATGGTTTCCGGGGTTGCAGCAACCCGCGTTTCACCCGTATGGGTTTCGAGAGGAACACCAATGTGCACGTCATATCTCCTGCGTGATCTTTTATAAGAAAGCCAGCGCACTACGGATGGTGCGACTGGGGCGGCCGATCAGCACGATCCCACCAAAAGTATGGGTGGGGCGGGGCATTCTGCTGGCAATTTTTTTGCCCTTCAAGGACTTATGGAGGATGACGAGATACAAACTACAAGTCATGCAGTGACCGAATGTCGCAATGGTCGGCTGCATGCCTTTAAATACGTGGCTTACAGAAGATTTGACGTTTTTTTGAGTTTTTTTCAGATTTCTTTTGGTTATCGCTGCATAACTTTGAGAAATACCCTGTAGGCCGCGTGGTTACTGGCCTGCAGGTTTGTCCAGTTAGACCAAAGTCCCGAGTGTCAAAACGCGACATTTACTTATATATGTAGTGACTTTTTATGCTGCGCTACATAGTTGGTGCGGACGATGCGATCCTTTAAATCAGGCTGTAGCCCTCGGCCTGCTTGATCAGCCAGTCTCGAAAGGCCTGCAATGAAGCCGACTCAATTTTGCGTTCGGGGATCATCAGGTAGTAAGCCCTGGTGCTGGGCAGACTGCTGTCATTGGCAATCACCAGGCGTTTTTCGGCCAATTCGCGCTGAATCAAAAAGGGCGGAATCAGGGCGACCCCCATTTCATGCATGGCGGCCTGAGCCAGCATTGAAAAAAGCTCATAACGTGGGCCGCTCATATCGCGTGGCACATTCATGTCCTGGGCGTTGAACCATTGGCGCCAGGCGTAGGGGCGGGTGGTTTGCTGCAGTAGGGGGAGTTCGGCGAGGGTGTGCGGGGAGAGGCTCTTATGCGGGCCCAGCAGGTTAGGACTACACACGGGTACCGGGTTTTCTCCCATCAGGCGGTAGGACGAAGTGCCGGACCAGTCAGCATCACCGAAGTAGATGGCAGCATCGAAGTCGGTATCTGCGAACAGAAAAGGGCGTGTGCGGTTGGTCAGGTTGACCGTGACATCCGGGTGCTGTTGCTGGAAGTCCTTGAGCCGGGGCAGCAGCCATTGCGTGCCGAAGGTGGGCACCACGGCCAGTTCGATCACGTTGGCGCCTTGTTGGCCCATGACGGACAGCGTGTCCCGTTCTACAGCATCCAGTTGGATTGCAATGCGCCTACTGTAGGAGATGCCGGCTTCTGTCAGTTTTACGCCACGCTTGGAGCGTCGGAACAGTTCTACACTCAGAAACTCTTCCAGGCTGGCGATCTGTCGGCAAATAGCCCCTTGAGTGATGGAAAGCTCTTGTGCGGCCTTGGTAAAGCTTTCATGGCGCGCAGCCGCTTCGAAGCTGATCAGGGCGGTTGTGCTGGGGATCTTGCGGCGCATGTACGGCTTCCTCACTAAATACAGTCAGAAATGGCTTTCATGTGGTTCACGGAGTGAGAAATTATCACAGCATCGTGTCGAATCCTCGTTTGTCCTTCTATATAGAGGGAGCCTAGGATCAGTGCACGATATTTGATCTATTACGCGAGGGTTCTCTCATGGCGGGTAAAGCAAGCTTCAACTGGATTGATCCACTGTTGCTGGATCAGCAGCTCACTGAAGAAGAGCGCATGGTGCGCGACAGTGCCGAGCAGTTTGCTCGGGACAAACTGGCGCCGCGTGTACTTGAGGCTTTCCGCAATGAGAAGACCGACCCTGCAATTTTCCGTGAGATGGGTGAGACCGGTTTGCTGGGCGCGATGATCCCTGAGCAGTACGGCGGCAGTGGCCTTAACTACGTCAGCTACGGCCTGATTGCCCGCGAAGTGGAGCGTGTCGACTCGGGCTACCGTTCAATGATGAGCGTGCAGTCCTCCCTGGTAATGGTGCCGATCAATGAGTTCGGTACCGAAGCGCAGAAGCAGAAGTACCTGCCCAAGCTGGCATCTGGCGAGTGGATTGGCTGCTTCGGTCTGACTGAGCCAAACCACGGCTCTGACCCTGGTGCGATGATTACCCGTGCGCGTTCGGTAGAGGGTGGCTACAGCCTGACGGGCAGCAAGATGTGGATCACCAACAGCCCTATCGCCGATGTGTTTGTAGTGTGGGCGAAGGACGATGAAGGCGACATTCGTGGCTTTGTTCTTGAAAAAGGCTGGAAGGGTCTGACTACACCTGCGATTCACGGCAAGGTCGGTTTGCGTGCGTCCATTACCGGCGAAATCGTCATGGACAACGTATTTGTGCCGCAAGAGAACATCTTTCCGGATGTGCGCGGCCTCAAAGGTCCTTTTACTTGTCTTAATTCGGCTCGTTACGGCATCTCCTGGGGGGCGCTGGGTGCAGCCGAGTTCTGCTGGCACACCGCGCGCCAGTACACCCTTGACCGTCATCAGTTTGGCCGGCCTTTGGCTGCGACCCAGCTGATCCAGAAAAAACTGGCTGACATGCAGACCGAGATTACGCTGGCCCTGCAGGGTTGCCTGCGTCTGGGGCGGATGAAGGATGAAGGTACCGCGGCGGTTGAGATCACTTCGATCATGAAGCGCAACTCGTGTGGCAAATCCCTGGATATCGCACGCATGGCTCGCGACATGCTGGGTGGCAACGGAATCTCCGATGAGTTCGGCGTGGCGCGCCATCTGGTCAACCTGGAAGTCGTGAACACCTATGAAGGTACGCATGATGTGCATGCCTTGATCCTTGGGCGTGCGCAGACCGGTCTTCAGGCGTTCTATTAACAGGAGCTCGGCTCATGGGTGCTTTATCGCATTTGCGGGTGTTGGATTTGTCTCGTGTGCTGGCGGGGCCGTGGGCGGGGCAGATACTGGCTGACCTGGGGGCTGAGGTAATCAAGGTTGAGCGCCCGGGCAATGGTGATGACACCCGGGCCTGGGGGCCCCCCTTCCTTAAAGATGCTTATGGTGAGAGTACGGGGGAGGCTGCCTATTACTTGTCAGCCAACCGCAACAAGCAATCGGTAACTATTGACTTCACCAAGCCGCAAGGCCAGCAACTGGTTCGCGAGCTGGCAGCCAAATCCGACATCCTGATCGAGAACTTCAAGGTGGGTGGCCTGGAGGCGTATGGCTTGGACTACGCGTCGCTCAAGGTATTGAATCCGGACTTGATCTACTGCTCGATTACGGGGTTCGGCCAGACTGGCCCTTATGCCAAGCGGGCCGGCTATGACTTTATGGTTCAGGGGCTGGGTGGGTTGATGAGCCTGACCGGGCGGCCTGAGGGTGAGGAGGGTGCGGGGCCGGTGAAGGTGGGTGTTGCGCTGACAGATATTTTGACCGGGCTCTACTCGACGGTTGCGATCCTGGCAGCCCTTGCCCATCGTCAGCATGATGGTGGCGGGCAGCATATAGATATGGCGTTGCTGGACGTGCAGGTCGCTTGTTTGGCTAATCAGGCGATGAACTATTTGACTACAGGTGTGGCTCCGCAACGCCTGGGTAATGCCCATCCGAACATCGTGCCTTATCAGGATTTTCCGACGGCAGATGGTGACTTCATTCTTACTGTGGGAAATGACAGTCAATTCCGCAAGTTTGCTGAAGTAGCTGGCCGACCCGAGTGGGTCGATGATCCACGTTTTGCTACCAACAAGTTGCGTGTGGCGAACCGGTCGGAGCTGGTACCGCTTATCAGGCAGGCAACGGTGTTTAAAACCACCGCTCAGTGGGTTGCACAGTTGGAGGCTGTCGGCGTGCCTTGTGGGCCCATCAATGATCTGGCGCAGGTGTTTGCTGATCCTCAGGTTCAGGCCAGGGGGTTGGCGATGCAGTTGCCCCATGCGCTGGCGGGGCTGGTACCCCAAGTGGCGAGCCCTATCCGGTTGTCCAAAACCCCGGTGGAGTATCGTAATGCTCCTCCTTTGCTGGGTGAGCATACCCGGCAGGTGCTGGAGCAGGTACTGGGGTTGAAGGCAGCAACGGTGGAGGCTTTAAGGCGGTCGGGTGTTGTGTAGCTATATAGAGGGGGCGTTAGCCCCCTCTATATAGCTGTATTACGGGTGTTTCTGGATTAAGTGATAGAGTCGCTCAATTAGTCCTTGACTCAGTTTTGTAACTGTCTATAATTCGCCCCACTTCCGGCGCAGTCGAAACGGAAAACTCCTTGAGTTTCAATGAGTTGGATGG